>PLZL01000418.1:9017-12796 GCA_003152145.1 Limisphaerales bacterium | reverse complement strand
TTGTCGGCTTCGGCCATTTCCCCCAACAACGCCACCTGCGTAAGGTTCGCGCCGAGCTGGTCGTGAAGGTCGCGGGCGATGCGGGCGCGCTCTTTTTCCAGCGTTTCGCGTTGCTGGAGCGATTGCAACTGGCGCTTCAATTTCTGCGTGGAAATGTAACGCACGATGGCGGCGACAATTCCCAAAATTAAAACGATGCCCGCCACGCGAAACCAGCCGGTCTGCCAGAATTGCGGCTGCACGCTGATGGCCAGAACCGCCGCGTCGGGGCTGCTCCAGACGTTGTCTTCGTTGCAGGCTTCCACGTGGAAACGATAATGACCCGGCGGCAGTTTCGGATAGCGCGCAATCCGCTCGTCACCCACATCCGTTGGCGTGGTCTCGTGGCCTTCGAGCCAGCATTTGAAGCGCACCAGTTCGGGCGCGGAAAAATTCAGGGCGGTGTAATGAATTTCCAGTTCCTCGCCGCCAGGCGGTATGATGATGGACGGTGGCCAGGCCGGATCCAGCCGGTTAGTCTTTTGTTCGCGGCCGTCCACAAGGATGGATTCAATCATCACCAACGGCGGATCAAGATGGAGTTTGAGATCCACTGGATTTACCGATGCAAGTCCCTTGATGGTGGGAAACCACAATTTGCCATCGGGTGTCCGGCACACGGCGGGTTGCGAGCCTGCCGAACATTCGCGCGTTGGCAGGCCGTCGGCCTTGCCATAAGTCCGGCAGGAAATGACGTTGGTCGTGCCGGCGGCGAAGTCGTTCAGCGACTTCTTGGCAACGCGCATCAATCCGACATTGGAGCCGATCCACAAATAACCCGTGTCGTCTTCGATGATGTAACTAATGCTGTCGCTGGCGAGGCCGTTTGTGCTCGCGTAACGCGCCCACCTCCCATTCTCAAACCGGGCCAGTCCATGGCCGCCGGTGCCGACCCACAGGACGCCGCCCTTTTCCGCGTAAAGACAGGAAATGTCGTCGCCGGGCAATCCATTGCCGTCGGCGTGATAAGAAGTAAATTTTCCGTCCTTGAAGAAATTCAGGCCGCGACTTTCCGTGCCGATCCAAAGATTTCCCCCGTCGTCTTCCGCAATAGCGCGGACGGAGTTCTCCGAAAGGCCGTCGCGGGTCGTGAACACCTTCCATTTCTGGCCGTCGAAATTTGCGAGGCCCTTTTGCGTTCCAACCCAAAGCTGCCCATTCCGGCTTTCAAACAGCGCGAAAATTTTCGGGCCGGGAATTTCCGCGCCAGGGGCAGGAACAAAATGGTTGGTTTCAAACAGAAACAGTCCATCATCTGCTGTCCCGACCCAAATCCGCTGTTGACGATCCACCAACGTTTCCCAGGCATCTTGATGCTGTCCCGGGTAGAAATATTGCGCTGAATTGCTTGTCCAACACGACATGCCAAGCGCCCCAAAAGCCACCCACATTCCGCCGGCCGCGTCCTCGGACAATGATTGTGCCGCCCACGGATGCAGTCCAACCGGAGTGTCAAAGGCTTTTCGTTTGATCCGGTCCAAACCACCACCATCCGTTCCCACCCAAACATTGCCCTCACTATCCAAGCAGAGAGACAGAATGTAATCGGAGGACAAACCCTGTTCTGTGCCAATGCGCTTAAAGGTTCCATCCGCGCCATACCAGAAAACACCCATGCCCAGTGTGCCAACGAACAGGTTCCCGCTCCGGTCCTCGACAGCGGTGGTGACGATCGAATTGCCCCACGGAAATGGCCCGAAATTGTTCTTCTTAAGTTCCCATTTTTGCAGCAGCCCCATGTAAACGCGCCAAACACCAGGATGGAAACT
The DNA here is from genome assembly GCA_003152145.1 of Limisphaerales bacterium. Next base: position 10,988 of record PLZL01000418.1, on the reverse strand, counting down.
CATGCCGCCATCATGATATTGAAGCAACCCTTCGGAGGTGTAAAACCAGATATCGCCGGACGCGTCTTCCTCGGCATTCATCACCTTCCGGCCAGCGCCGGTAGTTTCGCCGGCAAAATTGGTGATCGCGCCGTTTTTTATCACAGACAGGCCGGCGGATTCCGTTCCGACCCATAGATTCGTCTGTTTGTCCTCAAACAGATAGACAATGCGATGGCTGGTCAGGCCGGGAGTATTGTTTTCATTGAAGCTGGTGAAATGAATCCCATCAAAACGAACCAGCCCGTGGAGAGTTCCGAGCCAGAGATAACCGTCATGCGTCTGGACTACGGAAATGATTTCGTTGTCCGGCGGGCCTTTGCCGGGGCCGTTTTCAGCGGTCCATGAATCCACGATGAACGGCGGGCTTGGCTCGGCAGCTAGATCCGTGATCGCCGAAAGGGCAAAGGCCAAAAGGCAAAGCGGCAGCCCCGCGAATCGAAGCGCCCGTGATTTCTTTGGCATATTTTTGGACAACGCGGTCGGATGCAAAGCTGTTCACCGGAGAATACAAATCCGGCGGCCAAGAGGAAAAATTATTTTTCAAAAATCGCTTGTGAGTTTGGCGCGGCGGGTTAAGTTAGCCTTGCCCAACGAGAACTGGGCGCCTCGGCGGGTGTCGGCGATCTAAACGTGTGTGTTCGCTGCACCCGCCGAACTTTTTTGCGGGTTCTGCTTGGCAAGCGCGCGTTTCGCGGTTTAGCTGGTCGCCATGCAATTGGTTTTGAATTACCTCAAACGCAACCAGGCCCGCTTCGTCGCCGAATTGTGCGAATTCCTCCGCTTTCCCAGCGTCTCGGCGCAACCGCAACACAAAAATGATTTGCGCGCCTGCGCCGGATGGCTCGCAAACCATTGCCGTCAAATCGGCCTTGAAGCGTCGGTTTGTCCGACCGCCGGCCATCCCATCGTCGTCGCCAAGACCCCAAGATTTGCCGCGCCAAAGCGTGGCGAAGGCGGGAAACCGCACTTCATGGTTTACGGGCACTACGATGTTCAGCCGCCGGAGCCGCTTGAACTGTGGAAATCGCCGCCGTTCGAGCCGCGCATCGCGGGCCGATCGCTTTTCGCCCGCGGCTCGACCGACAACAAAGGCCAGCACTTCGCGCACCTCAAAGCCGTTGAAGCCTATCTCAAAACGGGAACTCCCCTGCCCTGTGATTTGACCTTCGTCATCGAAGGCGAGGAGGAAGTCGGCAGCGCGAACCTCGCGAAATTCCTTAAATCCCATCGCCGTGAACTCGCCTGCGATGCCATCGTCATTTCGGACACCGGGATGCCGGATGCCGATCATCCCGCGCTCACCTACGCGCTGCGCGGCATCATCGCGTTTGAAATCACGGTGCGCGGGCCGTCGCGCGACCTGCATTCCGGCATCTTCGGCGGCGCGGTGGACAATCCGGCGATGGCCATGAGCCAGTTGCTCGGAAATCTCCGCGACAAGAACGGGCGCGTTGCCATCCCCGGTTTCTACGACGAAGTCGCGCCGCTTTCAGCTTACGAACGGAAGGAATTCAAGCGGCTGCCCACGACCGACCGTGAACTCCAGAAAATGCTCGGCGTCCCGAAACTTTTTGGCGAGCGCGGTTTCACCGCGCTGGAGCAACGCAGCGCGCGACCAACATTTGAAATCAACGGCCTGACCAGCGGCTACCAGGGCGAGGGCAGCAAGACCATCGTGCCGGCGTGGGCGCGGGCGAAAATCACCTGCCGCCTCGTGCCAAACCAAAACCCGGCGCGCATCCGCAAAATCGTCTGCAATCACTTGAAGAAAATCTGTCCGCCGACGGTGCGGCTGGAAATCGAGGCCGGCCACGGCGCGGAAGCGTATCTGGTCTCGCCGACGAGCGCACAGGCGCAGGCGGCGTTGCGCGCTTTGCGCCAGGCATTCAATCGCGAGCCGGTTTTATTGCGCGAAGGCGGCTCCATCCC
>PLZL01000418.1:4383-8967 GCA_003152145.1 Limisphaerales bacterium | reverse complement strand
CAAAATGAACCTTATGCTTAAATTCTCTACGCAGATTTTTTCGTTTCTTCCCACAAGTGTTGCCCGGCGCGGCCGGCAGGGCGTGCTGGGTCTGATTTGTCTTTCGCTGGCCGTGGGCGGTTCGGCGCACGCGAAGACTTTGACCTGGAACGGCGGTGCCGGCGCAGACGGTAACTGGGGCAATAGCGCCAACTGGGGGTCTGTTGGAATTCCGGCAGCGGGGGACACGCTTATTTTCCAAGGCACGACCAGGCTGCTGAACACGAACAGCACTTCGGCCCTGGTCTTTAATCAAATTATTTTCCAGGGCGCAACCGGCGGGTTTGACATTCGAGGCGCCGGTTTCACCATAATCAATGGCATCATCGCCACAAACACCTCCGGAACAAACACGATTGAAAATAACATTGAACTGGGCACGAGCAATATCCTGGTCGTCGTCAGCAATGGCGTCGGTTTAACTTTGGAAGGCACCATCAGCGGCGTCGTGTCCGCGGGAGTGAACAAGGCTGGTTCGGGTTCGTTAACCTTTCAAGGCTCAGGCAATAATACCTACAGTGGCACCACCCTGGTCACCGACGGCACCTTGCTGTTGAACGTTGGCGGCTCCAATTCCTTCCGCGGCAAGCTCGTGATCGGTGACGGCACCGGCACGGGCAGTCCCACGGTTAAACTCCTCCAAAGCGATCAGATTTACGACTCGTCATCCATCATGATCAATGACCCGGGCATCCTGAATTTGAATAATTTCGTTGAAACCATCGGTCCGAACCTTACGATGAGCGGAGGCGAGATTCTAACCGGCACCGGCACGCTCTCACTGGCCAACGGAACGACGCTGGGAGTGTATTCGGGCACCTCCTCCATTTCCGGCAAAATTAACGTGGGCACAGCGACCTGCCTGTGGACCAACACTGGCGACCTGACGATGAATGCCAGCGTGAGCGGTTCGGCCAGCATCACCAAGACCGGCGCCGGGAACGTCTATTTGACCGCCTCGAACTCCTACACCGGCGTGATGACGGTCAACAGCGGGTTTCTGTGGTGTTCCAATTCGTGGGCCTTGGGCACAACCAACGGCGGCACAGTGGTCAACGGCACGGCCAGCCTGGTGCTGGCCGGCAGCATCGGCGTGACGAATGAAGCGCTGACGTTGAACGGGGCCGGAACCAATAATTGGGGCGCGCTGGATGTCCACACTGGCACCAACATCTGGGCCGGACCGGTGACGTTGAATACGAACAGCACATTTAATGCTGCGAGTTCCAGTTCGGTTTTGCGGATCAACGGCGCGATCAGCGGTTCCGGCGGGGTCGAGTTGGATGGGAGCGGCACCTACTATTACGATGGCAGCACCGCCAACACATACGCCGGCGTGACCACGGTTTTCTACGACGCCACCCTCATGTTGAACAAAACCATCGCTTTCGGAGCCATAGCCATACCAAATAATTTGTATATTTACGGAATCGCGCGCGTGGCTGCAAATTTCCAGATAACCAACTCCGCCGACGTTTACATTGATCTCGGCGGTTTGTTTGACTGTGGAACATATTTTGAACAGATAGACACCCTGCGCGGTCCGGGCAGCCTGACCTTTGGGGTTAACGGTGAGATCGGAGTCGGCCTGAACAATGGCAGCAGCACCTTCGACGGAGACATGTCGGGGACGGGCTATACCTTGGGGGGCCCCACGGTGGCCAAAAAAGGTTCGGGCACTTTCACCATGAACGGCGACAATACATTTACGGCCGGTTCGATCTACGTTTATAGCCCTGGCAAACTCGTTATCAATGGTTCCCAGCCGCAAAGTCCGGTCCTCGTGAATTCGGGCGCAACGCTCGCCGGTTCCGGCACGGTGGGCAATCTCATGGCCAACGGCAACATCTCTCCGGGCAACAGCCCTGGCATCCTCACTTGCAGCAACCTGACTTGCACCGCGTCGGGCACATTCAGCGTGGAACTCACCGGGGTGGTTGCCGGCACCGGTTATGACCAGTTGAATGTGCGCGGGACAAATACTCTGGCCGGCGCGACCCTCACCGTGTTTCCCTTGTTTTCCGTTCCAATCGCGATGGGTCAGCAGTTCACCGTCATCAAAAACGATGGCGCTGACCCCATCGTCGGCACCTTTAACGGATTGCCCAATGGTGCGACGAACATAACCGGAGGATTCCGATTCAAGATCAATTACAGCGGCGGTGACGGCAACGACGTGGTCTTGACCTTGGTGGGCGTGCCCGGCGCGGTGGCCGGTTCCAGTGTGACCAGCGGCAATGGCAATCACGCGATTGATGCAAACGAATGCAACAACCTGAACCTTGTCATTGCCAACCTGACCGGCATACCCATGACCGGTGTGACTGGAACGCTTTATTCCACGACATTGAATGTCATGATCACGCAGCCGGAATCGGCTTACCCGGATGTTGCGGCCAGTGGCACGAGCACCAACACGACTCGGTTCCAAATCTCCACGTTGCCGGGTTTCATTTGCGGCAGTGACATCCATCTGGTGCTGGCCATGACGACCGCCAGCCACAGTTCGTTCAGCGTGCCGGTCTTGCTCCACACCGGCGAAGCGGCGGCGGGCGGGCTGCGCTACGACGTTAATATCATCACCTCCATCCCAGACACGGTGCCGGTGGAATCTACGAACAACGTCGTCGGCTTCACCGGTCCGCTTGAGAAAGTAGCCGTGGCCTTCTGGCTGCAAGAACCGGTGGATACCAACCTCGACATTTCCCTGATCTCGCCGGACGGCACAACGGTGGTGCTGGTTTCCGACACGGGCCTGGGCCCGGACTTTGGCACCAACTGCTCGCCCGACAGCGGACGAACCACATTCGATGACGCGGCTCCGGCCTCCATCACGGCGGCTTTCCCCCCATTCACCGGCATATTCCGCCCGCAAGGCAGCCTCGCTTCCTTCAACAACGGCGTTGCGAACGGCAACTGGCGGTTGCACATCAAAAACAATCATTTGGGCAGCATCGGCATGCTGCGCTGCTGGTCGCTGTTCCTTTACCCCCTCGCCTGCGCCGGCGGCGGCGGCTTCTGCGGCACTTGCCCGCCTGCCATCAACGGTTCGATAACTGGAGGCGACCCGGTGGCAACGGGCCGGATCATCACGAATTCCATCCCCTCTTCCTGCGTTACCACGAAGTTATATCCCGGGACTTCGCCCGGCAGTTATCATTACGACATTTATAACTTCACGAACAACTCGGGCGCTGACGCGTGCATCACGGTGGGATTGACCAGCATTAACGAAGTGGAATCGTGCGCTTACCTGCCGGCCTTCAACCCGGCGAATGTTGCGATTAACTACGCCGGCGACGCCGGAGCGAGCACGGGTGGCGCAGCCGGAAGCACTTCGTTCTCCTTCGACGTTCCGGCGGGTTCAAATTTCCTGGTCACGGTCACTGAAATGGTCGCAGGCGCCGGGGTTCCCAACTATACCTTGCTGGTGAGCGGCCTGCTCTGTCCGCCGCCATCGTTGCACATTCAACCCGTGACCACCAACCAAGCGCGCCTGTTCTGGCCCAGTTCGGCGGGCGGTTATTCATTGAAAAGCAAGACGGACCTTGTGTCAGGTTCCTGGAATGCAGTCACCAACGAACCCATCATCAACAGCGGCAGTTACAACGTCACCAACAACACCATCCTGCCGGTCAATCGGTTCTATCACCTTGAAAAACCATGAGTGGCNNGTTTCGCCAAAATCGGTCTTGCGGTTTGCCTTGAGCAAACCAACGAACGCTTTCCAATCCGTCCGCGCATGGCCGAAACGCATCACCGTGATGTGCGCCGTGTTGATTTTGTAGCGCCGGTCAATGTCGCCACCAAGATGATTTTTCCGGAGAACCCTCCGCAGTTCGTCACGAATTTCCGCGAGCGCCCCGCCTTGGGGGAATCCCTGGATCATCACCGCGCCTTGCGACGCGGTGATGCCGCGGAAGGAAATGGCAAATGGCCGACGACGCTTGAGGACTTTGCCGATGATGGCGTGTATGGCCGCCAGCACCGTGACGTGCAGTTCGTCTGGCCGGCAAAAATACTGGCCGGGCGCGGATACCGCCAGTTGGCGCAGAAAAAGCTCCACAGCCTCTTGAACCGCTGACTCCAGACGCAACGCCAGAGTTACCCCACGCCTGACGTCGCCTGCCCGGTTCGTCAGATGCGGATCAATTTGCGCTGCGCCCCGCTCGAAATGGGGGATCGCTTCGCGCCAGAGCCGGTCATAAGTTTGCCGCGCCGCATTCAAGACGTTGCCCATGATTTCAGTTCGTCTCCCACCCTTTCCACCGGAAGACCAACGACGTTGCTGAACGAGCCTGAAATTTCCGAGACAATCATGTCGCCGTGCTCCTGAATGGCGTAGGCGCCCGCCTTGTCGAGCGGGTTCACCTTCGCAACGTAATCGCCAATTTGCCCGGCGGTGAGCGGGCGGAACGTCACATCGGTGCTCACGGCAAACAGGCGTTCGCGATGGTTGCGCAGATGAATCAGGCTGACGCCGGTGACGACTTGGTGCATGCGACCTTGCAACCGGGCCAGCATCCGCCGCGCGTCAGCCCGATC
>PLZL01000418.1:0-4344 GCA_003152145.1 Limisphaerales bacterium | reverse complement strand
AGGATGAGCGGCGGCAGCTTCACGATGCCAATTTATTCGGTGGGGGAAATATGTCGAGCGGCGAGTTTCTGATAACTAAATGACGAATGACTAAACCACAATGACTAATCAATTCCCAATGCCGNNTAAAGGCGTGCGTCGCGGATAAAATTGCGTTAATTCATCGCCATGCACAGCGACCGCCGCATCGTCAATCTTGCGCTCATTGGTTTCATGGGTGCGGGCAAGACCTCCGTGGGCCGGCTCGTGGCCGAGCAATTGCATTTCGACTACCTCGACTCGGACGAACTTATCCAATCGCGCACGGGCCGGAGCATCGCGGAGATTTTCAAGACCGACGGCGAACCGGCTTTTCGCGCACTCGAACAGCAGGTTGTCAGCGAACTCACGAGCCGGACGAGAACCGTCATCGCCACCGGCGGCGGTTTGCCGGTAAATCAGGCGAACCTTGCCAGCCTCAAGACACACGCGCTGGTCGTCTGCCTCTGGGCTTCGCCGGAGAAAATATGGGAACGCGTCAAAAGCCAGACGCATCGTCCCCTGCTCCACGACCCCGACCCGCAGAAAAAAATCCGTGAACTGCTCGCCGCGCGTGAACAGTTTTACAAGCAAGCCGACGTGCTCGTGAATACGGACATCCGGTCCGCCCGCGAAGTCGCCCAGCACGTGGTGCATCAGTTCCGACTTGAAGCCTCCAGCCGGCAATGAATGCGGCCATCCGACAGTGCGCGCTGGAACTGGGTTTTGATGATTGCCGTTTCACCACCGCCGCCGCGCCCGCGAGCGCCGGAAAACTTCAAGCTTGGCTCGCCGAAAAGCAACACGGTGAAATGGCCTGGCTCAAACGCAACGCACCGAAACGGATTGATCCGCAAAAGGTTCTGCCGGGTGCAAAGAGCATAATTTGTCTGGCCGCCAGTTACGCGCAAGGTGACACGTGCCGAGTGACAAGTGACAAGACATTGCCGACGTCCGATTCATGTCACGCGCCACCCGTCACCCATCACGCTGCAATAGCCCGCTACGCACGGTTTGATGATTACCACGACGTGCTGGGCGAACGGCTGAAGCAATTGAACGAGTTCGTCAATCAACTCGGCGATGGCAGCACACGCTCGCTTTGGTATACGGACACCGGGCCGATGTTGGAACGCGACTTCGCACAGCGCGCCGGGCTTGGCTTCGTCGGCAAGCACACCAACGTCATCAGCCGCAGGCTCGGCAACTGGATTTTCCTGGCGGAAATCCTGACCACGCTTGAACTGGAACCGGATGCGCCGGAGAAGAACCATTGCGGCAAATGCACGCGCTGCATCACCGCCTGCCCCACGAACGCCATCACCGCGCCGTTCGAGCTGGACGCGCGCAAATGCATCTCCTACCTGACGATTGAACTGAAGGGTCCCATTCCCGTCGAATTGCGGCCCGCCATTGGCAACCGGATTTTCGGCTGTGACGATTGCCTGGCCGTCTGCCCGTGGAACCGCTTTGCCCGCGAAGGCCGCCTGATGAAGCCGCACGCACGATCGGATTTGACCGCAACGGACTTGATTGAACTGCTCCAGCTCGACGAGGCCGGTTTCAAATCGCGCTTTGCCGGGACACCCGTCTTGCGGACGAAACGACGCGGCCTGCTGCGGAACGTCTGCGTCGCCCTCGGCAACATCGGCGACGCCACCGTCCTGCCCGCCCTGAAGAAGGCCGCGCGCGAACACGAACCGTTGATTGCCGAGCACGCGCGCTGGGCCATGACGCAAATCAAACCGCAAGCCGGGCGCGGCAAAATGACGGACATGCAAGAGCGTGAAGCATTCACGCTTCTCGAATTGCTCGTCGTCATCGCCATCATCGCTATTCTCGCCGCCTTGTTGCTACCCGTGTTGAGCGCGGCCAGGAAAAAAGCGGCGCAGACCACGTGCATCAACAACCAGAAGCAGCTTGGTTTGGGAATGGAGATGTATGTGAGTGACAACAGAGACACCTTTCCCGGCATCGCCTCGGGAGCCTACGGCTTCCATCCCGAAGACTGGATATACTGGCGGACGAACACGATTTATCCGCAATTCGAGCAAAGCCCCATCCTCACTTCCATTCCCGGACTGCAAAAGCCGTCGCTGCGCTGTCCGCTGGACACGAGCGATGCCGACCGGTTCGCGGTGGATCTTCCGGCCGGCCCCTATCTTTTCAGTTACAGCTTCAACGGCTACGGCTTGAATGCCGAAGGGAAAAATCTCGGCATGTCTTCCGTCGTGGACACCTCGACGGGCATGACGAACAAATACCTTTTTGGCGAAGGCTCGGTGCGCAATCCGGCAAACAAAATCATGCTCGCCGAGGAACCGGGCACGATTCAAAGCTGGGACCATCCCGACAGCGATTCCGACACGCTTCGGCCGATTGTGGACGGACGCTGGATACCGTCACCACTCATCGGGAGTCACGGCGATCCATTGACCATCCGGCATGGCGGCAGGGCTGATGTGGCCTTTGCGGATGGCCATGTGCTGCCGGTGACTCCCGATTTCGGTTCGGACACGAATAACAATTTGTCGGGACAATAAAATGAATCGAACGGGAGGGAACGATGCATTGAGTTTCCGGGCGTAAATGCCTTTTCAATCCCGGCTTTGTTTTCATGGGCGTCTAATCTTCGCCCCATTGGTATTCTTAGCCGTCCGGCGGGTTGTAAAAGCACGGAAACGTTTGCCGGGTTTCGTCCCAATAAATTTTGATATAACTGACATGGCCATCCACGAAACCAACCATGTTCTTCGAATCATTGATCTGGTTGGGCCCCGGATCGGTCAACGATTGCGGTTGATGCCAGGAGTAAGCGAAGCAGGCAGGCTGGTCGGCTACCATCAAGGTTTGGACCGGGTTTCGGATCGAACTCGTTTTCGAGCCGGCAATCCCGTGATAAAATCCCCCGGTTGTCGGGTTCGGCACCAGGTTCAACCGGCTGAACCAATAACTGGAGTAGTCGGCCCAAGGGTCGTCATGCATGCTGGCATGTTGCATCGGTGTCGAATGCGTATTGAAATAGTGAAAGGTGTCCGCCGGGCAGGCGAACAGCGTGTCTTGCGGCGAGGACGGACCGTTCAGACCGTCATAGCCCTTGGTCAATTCCTTGAAGAAACGCCATTGGTATGACCAAGGCATGCCATTGGTGATGACGATGCTGGGCAGGGTGTCATTGTTGTCGCCGACATACAGGTGAATTCCCAGACCGATTTGTCTCAAATTGTTCAGGCAGGTCGTGCGCTGCGCCCTGGCTTTTGCCTTGGACAAAACCGGCAGCAACAGGGCGGCGAGAATGGCGATGATGGCAATGACGACGAGCAGTTCGATGAGCGTGAAAGCTTGTCTGCGCGGGTTCATGGCTGGGAAGTTCATGATGATTACAGTCCGTTGGTGCCGCGCACAGCCTCCGCGTGCCAGTCAAAAAAAACGGCGTTGCGCAAATCATTGCCGTGAACCGCTTGAGGAGAAATCACCGTATTCCAATAAATGACACTGCCACTGTCCACTTGCATGTCCACATCGCGCAAGGCATGGACCGCGCCAGGGTTCTTGGCGTAACTCGAGATGTCCAGGAGTTTAAGCGGTTTATAAGGCGCGCCCGGAACCGGGGGAAAGTTGGTTAAAGGATAACCGAAGGGGCGGGAGTTTTGATTCGGGGGATTGATCATGCCCTTGGTGCAATAAGTGACGCGCCGGTCAATCGTTGTCGCTGCGGGGATCGAGACCCGGATTTGCGCCGGGCAGGTAATGATCGGCCAAGCGGTGGTTAGCAGATCTTGAGAGGCCGGCTCCGGCAGCGCCAAATAGTGCCGGACATAAAATGGAAGCACCATCTTGTGATCGGAATTGTAACCGGTGGGAACCTGAAACAACGCCGGCCCGGGCAGGACGTCGGCATTGTCATCCGCATAAAGTTGGATTGCCAACCCGACTTGTTTCAAATTATTCAGGCATTGGGTCTGCCACGCCTTGGAATTGGCTTTGGCGAGCGTGGGAAGGAGCAGCGCGGCGAGAATGGCAATGATGGCGATNNCGCAGGGGAAATCCGCCCAACCGTAGATGCGAAAGCCGAGGTAACCGCTGGTGTAAGTCGCATCGTGCGCCTGCAACACTTTTTCCCCGTTTAGAAAAACAGTGAACAAGGAACCCTTGGCCGTGACCTTGATTTTTGCCGACTTGCCAACGGTAAGCAGCTTTCGCTTTTGGTAAGCGGCAAGGGTGGTTTCACTGTTGGAGATTCTTTTAACCAGTCGAATAAAGCCATCAGCATTCCCGGGGGTCTTGGCTGGCGCGAAGACGATGAGGTAGCCGTTGTTGGCGTCC
>PLZL01000421.1 GCA_003152145.1 Limisphaerales bacterium | reverse complement strand
GCGTATAAATCCCGCATGTCCGACCCGGCTCAACCCGTCATCAACGCCTCGACGCGCCTCTGCGCGGTCTATGGCTTCCCCATCCGGCACTCCGCGTCGCCCGCGATGCACAACGCCGCGTTCGCCAAACTCGGCCTGAATTGGCGTTATCTCGCGTTTGAAGTGCATCCCGACAATCTGCGCGCCGCCATCGCCGGGGCCAAGGCGATGCAATTTTCCGGCCTGAACCTGACCGTGCCGCACAAGTTGCTCGCGATGCAAATCGTGGATGAACTGGATGAATCCTCCAAAACCTGGGGCGCGGTGAACACCGTCCGGTTCGAGGCGCGCGACGCTGGCGGGCAATGGCAGCCGCTGCACCATTTTTCAGAATCCGTTTCCGGCGAAATCCGAACACAAGGCTTCAACACGGATTCCGACGGCATCGCCCGTTCGTTGCGCGAGGACCTCGGCCTGAAATTGGCGGGCTTAAAAGTGCTGCTCATCGGGACGGGCGGGGCAGGGCAGGTGGCGGCGTTGCGGCTGGCGATGGAGGGCGTGGCTGAATTGTTTGTGACGGATTACGTCATCAGCAAGGCCGAGGCGGTGGCGGCGGAAATTCGCAAGCGATATCCGCGCGTGAAGGTGACGGTCGGTTTTCCCAAGGGCGAAATGGATTTGTTGCTGAACGCCACGCCCATTGGCTTGAAGGCGGGCGATCCATCGCCGCTGGATGAAAAGCAATTTTCACTGCGTCAGGCCCGCGCGGTTTATGACATGATTTACAAACCGGCGGAGACGAAGCTGCTTGCGACGGCGAAGGCAGCGGGCTGTAAGACATCGAACGGCCTCGGCATGTTGCTGCATCAGGGCGCGGCGGCGTTTGAAATCTGGACGGGCAAAACCGCGCCGATTGACGTGATGCGCCGCGCGCTGGAACAAAATGTCTATCAGTCCACAGTCCACAGTTCACAGTCGGCAGCCAAAAGTTCAAAGTCCACAGTGGGCAAGCCATAATCTCAAACGGCANNATATGAGCAAAATCCAGAAGTTTGAGGACATTCTTGCATGGCAAAAGGCGCGGGAATTGACCCAAGAAGTTTATGCACATTCCAAAACAGGCTTGTTTGCGAAAGATTTTGGACTGCGGGACCAGATTCAAAGGGCTTCGGTTTCAATCATGGGAAATGTTGCGGAAGGATTTGACCGTGGCGGAGACAAGGAATTCACCCAATTTCTTTCGATATCAAAAGGCTCCTGCGGAGAGGTGAAGTCGCATCTTTATGTCGCGTTGGATCAACAATACATCGTTCCCGAACAGTTCAACCGGCTTTACAATTGTGCCGACGAAGTGGGCCGACTCCTTGCGGGCTTCATGACTTACCTCAAACAATCCAGCCTCCGTGGCCGAAAATTCAAATGATATACTCAGTCTACAGCCTACAGTCCATAGTCCATAGTCCGCAGTTCGGAGTCCATGGTCTGACGAGCGGGTTTATGTCAGTCTTCGGGCTTGTGTTTTTGACTGTGGACTTGCGACCGTGGACTGCGGACTGGTCCCTCGTCCCGTTCCATTTCTGGTCGCTTTGCTTCTTCGTGTTCGGCTGCATGGTCGGCAGCTTTCTGAACGTCTGCATCCACCGGTTGCCGCTGGGCATGAGCATCGTCACGCCGCCATCGCACTGTCCGCAGTGCAAATACTCCATCCCATGGTGGCTGAACATCCCGCTTGTGACGTGGCTGGCGTTGCGAGGACGCTGCAAAAACTGCGGCGCGGCCATCTCGCCGCGTTACTTTGTCGTCGAGCTGTTGACCGGCCTCGTCTTTCTCGGCTGCTGGCTGAAATTTGGCGATCCGCTTCATGAGTATCCTTCCATGCCGCTGGCGCTGGTATACGCAGTCTTCCTTGCCGGGTTGATTGCGGCGACGTTCATTGACTTCGAGCATTTCATCATTCCCGATGAAATTACCTTTGGCGGCGTGGCCGTCGGGCTGGTCGCGTCATTTTTACTGCCGCAATTGCAAAATGCTCATTCGCACGGCGCGGGCATTTTATGGGGTTCGGTCGGCGCGGTGGTTGGCGCGGGAATTGTTTATGGGTTTTCGCGGCTGGGGAAATTGATGTTTGGCCGGCAGCGGCTGAAATGGCCCGTCGCGTCGAAAATCATTTTCACGGAAACGTGCCTGCATCTGCCGGACAAGGAGATTCCCTACGAGGAAATTTTTTACCGCAAGTCCGACACGATTGTTTTGCAGGCGCGCACGGTGGAGTTGATTGACCGCGGCTACGAGAACGTGACCATCAAACTCTCGCCCGCCGTGTTGACCATCGGCGATGAGAAACTCAATCCCGATGACGTGCCGCATCTGGAGGCCGAGTGCGGGGAAATCATCCTGCCGCGCGAGGCGATGGGGCTGGGCGACGTGAAATTCATGGCGGCAATCGGCGCGTTTATCGGCTGGCCGGGCGTGGTGTTTTCACTGTTTGTCAGCGCCATGATCGGTCTGGCTGTTTATGTGCCGCTGATTGTGGTGGGTCGCCGCGAATGGTCGTCGCGGATGCCCTACGGCCCCTACATCGCGCTGGCGGCGGCGATTTGGATTTTCAATGTCGTGGGCGGAAGAAAAACTTTTCTGGAATTTCTCCAAATGCTGGTTGGCGGGCCGGGTTCCTGACTACATCAACCGTGAACTCCGGTTTTTTCAACTGACAACCGGCTTTGTCTCCGTCTTCAATTTGTTTGGCGGCCAGAAGGGTTTGCGGAAGGCGTCGGTGAAATCGTAGCCGTTCTGGAAATCGTCGCGCGTGTCCTTGTCGGTCTTGGCGAGCAGGCCAATCTCCACCATGTTGAAAACAATTTCGCCGAAGTCGCGGCAGCTTTTCACGCCCCATTCCTCAAACACGGTCGCGGTCATCGGGCCGAATTGCTGGAGGGCGAACTGGCGGATGCCGCCGAGCAGTTCCTGCCCGCTGACGTGGCGGATGGGGCCGCGGGCTTCCTTGCCGGCGAGCTTCTGCGTGAAGTCGAGAGCCTCGCGGACGAACGCGTAGGCGTCGCGCGCAAAACGCGTGTCCTTCGCGATGATTAAATCAACCGCTTCGTCAAAATTGATCTCTTGCATTTTAAGGTTTTGCCTGCTGGGTCGCCGCTGCTGCTGGCGGNNGTCAGGCTTTTCACGGGGATAATGTAGCGTGAAACAGGCGTTCCGGCAACAATGTCTTGATTTTGTAGTGTCGAGCCTGTGGCTCGATTCATCGGCGCACAGCGCCGACGCTACAACTTAAAAGGCTTTCACCTTGCGATGGCGTCACTGCGTTTGTTAGCCTGCCACTCCATTTATGGCAGCCATTGGCCGATTCCAAAAGGGTGACGACATCTTTCACGCGAAGGTCGTGGACGGGGAATTATTCCGGCTACGCGGCGATGTCTTTGGCGCGCCGTCGTTCGACCGCAAGCCGACATCGCGCAAGGGCGTGAAGACGCTGGTGCCGGTCGTGCCGTCAAAAATCATCTGCGTCGGCTTGAATTACGCCGACCACGCGCGCGAGACGGGCAAGGAACTGCCGAAGGAACCGTTGATCTGGTTCAAGGCCACGACGTCGCTGTTGCCGGATGGCGGGAAGATTGAGATTCCGTTTCCGCAACATCGCACGGATTTCGAGGCGGAATTGTGCATCGTCATTGGGCGCAAGATACGCAACGTCTCGCCCACGCAGGCGCCGCGCTACATCTTCGGCTACACGGCCGCGCAGGACATCAGCGACCGGATGATCCAGAAGGCTGATGGTCAATGGGCGCGGGCGAAGTCGTTCGACACCTTCACTCCGCTCGGCCCGTTAGTGGAAACGACGATTGATCCGGGCGGACTGAACATCCAGCTTTTCCAGAACGGCCAGTTGCGCCAGAACTCGAATACGAGCCAGCTCATCTTCAAGCCCGCCGGACTCGTCAGCTTCATCTCGACGAACCTCACGCTGCTGCCCGGCGATGTGATACTGACCGGCACGCCCAGCGGCATCGGGCCCATCCAAAGCGGCGACAAACTCGAAGTGCGGATTCAGGGCCTCGCGCCATTGGTCAATAGTGTGAAGTAAACTCCTGCGATGTCTCGACGGAGCATCGCATTATTTGTGGGCGGCTTTCGCGATGGCCACGGACAGAATCAGCTTGACCGGGCGGGGATACTGTCATAAGCTCGTTTCAATATGGCTGGCGTCAGAATCAGACGCGGTTCCGTGCTCCTCGACTTGGGACCCGTCCGTGCCATCAGGCCGCTGTGGATTGCATTGCTCTTGCTTCTACCCGCCGTGGCGCAGGCGCAGTTCACGTTCACGACCAACAACGGCGCCATCACTATCACCGGTTACACCGGCACAAATAGTGTAGTAGTCATCCCCAGCGCCACCAATGGCTGGCCGGTCACCAGCATCGCAGGCTTTGCGTTCTTCAATTGCACCAGCTTGACCAGCGTCTCGATCGGCAACCGAGTCACGACCATCGGAAACTCGGCGTTCGCGAACTGCACCAGCCTGGCCAATATCACCCTCTCCACCAATGTCACCAGCATCGGAACCCGTGCGTTCTCTAACTGCACCGGCCTGACGACCGTCGCGATCCCTTACAGCATCATCAGCATCGGAAGATCTCCGTTCTCCTTCTGCCGCGGCCTGAGCGCGATAACGGTGGATCCACTCAACTCTCTCTATGGCAGTCTGGATGGGGTCTTGTTTAACAAGAACCTGACCACGCTCATCCAATACCCGGCCGGCCTGGGAGGAAACGGCTACACCATCCCCAACAGCGTCACCAGTATTGGAGACGAGGCCTTCTGGGGGTGCATCAGCCTGACCAGCGTTACGATCCCGGACAGCGTCACCAGCGTCGGAGCCGACGCGTTCTACTTCTGCAATAGTCTGACGAGCGTCATGATCCCTGACAGTGTCGCCGACATCGGATGGTGTGCGTTCGCTTGGTGCGACGGCTTGACGGAGATAACGGTGGACGCGCTCAACGCGAATTATCGCAGCCTGGACGGAGTCCTGTTCAACCAGGACCAGACCACGCTAATCCAATGCCCGGCCGGAAAGGGAGGAAGCAACTACACCGTCCCTGGCAGCGTCACCACTATCGGGGACCATGCGTTCCGAGGCTGTGGCATGTCCGGCATTACCATTCCCGGCAGCGTCACCAGCATCAAGGACAACGCGTTCCTGGAGTGCTACAGCCTGACCAATATCACTATTCCTGGCAGCGTCACCAGCCTCGGGGCCGGCGCGTTCTTTTACTGCACCAGCCTGGCAGGAGTCTATTTCCAGGGGAACGCTCCCAGTTTTGATTCATCTGTGTTCTACAATGCTAACAATGCGACCGTCTATTACCTGCCTGGGACAACAGGCTGGGAGCATTGGATTGCTCCGCCTCCGGCCATGCTTTGGAACCCGCGGTTCCAGGTCGGCGACGCCAGCTTCGGTGTGCAAACCAACTGCTTTGGCTTCAACATCACCGGCACGACGAACATCCCCGTTGTGTTGGAAGCCTGCACGAACCTGTCCTCTCTCGCTTGGGTTCCTCTGCAAAACTGCACCCTCACCAACGGGTCGTTCTATTTCACCGACTCGAATTGGACAAATTATCCCGACCGTTTCTACCGCCTCCGCTCGCCGTGAGGCCCGTGAGCGGCAGTCGGTTCCGAGTCCACAATCGCAACGTGGCGGCTTTCGGCAGAAAGCCGCTATATTGACTTACGTTTTGCGGCGCTCTGCCGAGACGCCGCCACGTGGCAGAATAAAATTCTTCGTTCCTTCGTTCCTTTCCTGTTAAATTTTCCGCCACATGAAATGGATCCAAATGCCATGCCAAGCCCGGTCAAGCAAGGCAGACTTGGCAACCGGCCATTTTTGATGTAGTATTTTCCGGAGATGAAAAAGCCGTCCATCAAAGAGCAGCAAAAGCGGGAGGAGGAAATCCTCGCCGCGTGCGAGCGCACGCGGCAGGCGTGCAACAAGTTGAACGACGAGGAGCGGCGCGAACTCCGCCAGCGGGCGCTGGCCATCATCTACGGCCACGATGCAAAAATCTCCGCTCGTAGCCGTTGACACCAATTTTCCCCTGCTGCTTGCGGATGGGGACAACGCCGCGTTGGACGCATTGGATGCCTTGCGGGAGCGGGTGCGTCCGGCGGAAATCCTCGTGCCGCCAACCGTTCAGGGCGAATTGCTTTACCAAGCCGAAAACGAGCCGGACGCAGTTCAGCGTTCACTGGCCGGAAAGGCTCTGCACCAGTTGCGTTCCCGCTGGCATTTTCATCCGGCTGACTTGAATTCCGCCCAGGAAGCCGTTGCTCGCGAAGCGGCCCGGAAAATCCTGTTAGCCGGACTGTTGCCGGCTGCGGAAATCAACGACGCCTTCATCGTGGCCGAGTCTGCCGTGCTGAACAGCATCTTGCTCGTTTCGAACGATTCACATTTGCTGACGACCGATCATCGCCGGCTTGGCTTGTTATTCCGCGAATTGGATTTGCCGGTCCCCTTGATTGTTTCGCCGCGGGAAATCGTGCAAAAGTTTTACCGTTGATTTTATGCGTTGGACCCAAACCCTCA
>PLZL01000465.1 GCA_003152145.1 Limisphaerales bacterium | reverse complement strand
CCGTGGAAGTGCAGTTCAATTCCACGCAGCAATCGCTGCGCTGGGACAGCCTCAAGCCGTATGTGCTGGTCAATGGCAATTTGTATCCGCTGCGCCCCGTGGAGATGGTGCAGAACCGCTGGGAGGGCTTCGTGCCCGTGCCGCCGGGAATCAACACGGTCGGCTTCCGCTTCAAGTTCGACTACCTCTACAACAATTTTAACACGCCGCCCAAGCCCAACAGTGCCTGGTCGCCGCAATATCAATTGAGGATTATTGACCAGTAGTCGCGGTCAGCGCCGGGGCCGGAGCAGGATGGCTTTTTTGTCCGTGCCGTCCACTTCCACACTGTGCGTTTCCACGTCGGGGTCGTCTTTCAATGCCTGATGCACGATGCGGCGGTCAAAAGCATTGAGCGGCTCCAGTTCGACCGCGTCGCCCCAGCGGCGGACTTTGTCGGCGGCCTCCATCGCCCGTTTCACGAGCGCTTCGCGCGCCTGCGCGCGGTAGCCGCCCACATCCACCATCGCCTTGGGCGCGCGGGCGTCCTGCTGGAACAGTAGGCGGTTGGTGATGTATTGCAGGTCGGCCAGCGTCTGGCCCTGGCGGCCTATCAGCCTGCCCGCGTCCTCGGTTTTCACGTCGAGCAAAAAACCGTCCTCCAGTTTGTGTTCCTCGACGGTGACGGCGAAGCCGAGTGACGTGAGGATTTTTTCCAGGATTTCTTTGGGTTGAGCAGGCATGGCTGGTTAATTAAAAAATTCTAAATGCTGCCGTCGGGTCGCCGTTTATCATTTGAACCGCATCATCTTGCCTTTTTCTGCGGCGGCGTCAACGCTGGAGTTGCCGCCGGAGCCGCGGGGTCGCGCAGATTTTTCGTCAGCTTGGTCTGCAAAACGCCCAGCAGCGTGCTCACCGTCATGTAAAGCGCGAGGCCGGACGAGTAATTGTAAAGGAACAGGATGAATATCGCCGGCAGATAGCGCATGAGTTTTGCCTGCGTGGGGTCCATGCCCGGCGACGGCGGCATGAGATGCGACTGCCACAGCATCGCCCCGCCCATCAGCAGCGGCAGCAGGTTGAAGGGAAAATTGACGCCGGGAATCATGAACAACGTGTCCGGCTTGGACAAATCCGCCGCCCACAGGAAACGGGCGCCGCGCAGCTCAATCGCGCTGCGCAGCATCGTGTAAAAGCCGATGAACACCGGCATTTGAATGGCCATCGGCAGGCAGCCGCCCATTGGGTTCACCTTGTGTTTCTTCCAAAGCTCCATTTGTTTCTGGGTGAATTTTTGCGGGTCGTCCTTGTATTTTTCCTTGAGCGCCTTCACTTCCGGCGCCAGCGCCTGCATCCGCTTCATCGAGCGCGTGCTTGCCGCCATCAACGGCCAGAAAATGCCGCGCAGCAGGATGGTGATCAAAACAATCACCCAGCCGTAACCGAGCCGCGTCACATCGTGGAGCCAGTTCATCGCCAGCAGCAGCGGCTTCGCGCAAAATCCAAAAAATCCGCCAAAACCCATGACGTTGTCCGCGTGGTTTTGGAATTGCGCGCCGATGTCCGCCAGCGCCCGGTATTCCTTCGGCCCGGTGTAAAAAACAATTTCCCGCACGATGTTGGAATTAGCCGCCAGCGTCTGCGCCGGATAAACCAGCGCCGTCTGGACGCCCTGCGGCAGCGGCGTGCCCGGCGCCTGCTCCACGTTTGAAAACGCCGGCAGCGTCACCAGCCGCGCGACGATTTGCTCCGCCGGCTGCTTTGGCATGGCCAGCAGCGTGAAAAACTGGTTTTCCGCCGCCGCCCAGACGACATTCTTTGCGCCCGCGCGATATTCCGTCATGGGCGTCCGTGGAAAGAATATGAAAGTGGTCGTGCTGGGATTGAATGAAGAGAGCCGGACCGTCGCGTTCTTCGCGCCGTCGAACCACATGGCCCCACCGTAGATGGAGAAATAGTTGTCATCCACATCCATCGGCGTTGCCGTGCCCACCACCCATTCCTGCGCCGACAGCGCGAGCGGCTTGTCCGATGCGTTTTTCAAACTAACGCTGGCGTTGACCAGATAATTCGAGCTTAAATGAAATTCCTTTGTCAGCCACAGGCCGTCCGGCAGCAGTTTATTCGCGCTCACACCGTCATCCGTCTTCGTCAGGGTGAAATTGCCGTCGCCGATCAAATTGGTGTCCCCCAGCACCGCCAACACAGGCACCGCCGCCCCCGTGTTTAATGAAGCCACCGCGTCGCTGGTCGTTTTTGTTTTTGTCCAGCGCGCGGAAATCGTTTCCGCATATTTGAGTAACTCAACCGTTTTCAATCCGCCGCCACGCGAGGTGAATGTGTAACGCGCACCCATGTTCGCATTTGAAATCGTGATCGTGATTAAATCTTCCGGCGCGTTCGTGTCGAAGGAAAAAGCGGGAGTCATGACCGGCACGGGTGAAACGGCGCTGGCGGTCGCGGTCACGGGCTGGCTTTGCGCCGTGGCGACCGCGTTGGTCGCCTGCTGGCGCTGCGCTTGCAAGGCCAGTCTGTTCTGCTCCAGTTTGGTCTGCTCGAAAAACCAAAACACGAGCAACGCGGCGCAAATCGAAATGACAATGATTCCTGTTCTGTCCATGAAATTAAACCTAACGGGCGGTGCCCAAAACAATTCTGCCTTCGACCTTCTCGCTTCTCACTTCCGCCTTCGGAACCGGATCGTGGCCGCAACCGCCCCACGGATGACAGCGGCAAATCCGCTTCGCCGCCAGCGCGCTTCCTGCCAGTGCGCCGTGTTCTTGAACCGCGTCCATCGCGTATTGCGAGCAGGTCGGCGTGAAACGGCAGCCGCCGGTCGGGCCAAACAAAAAAATTTGCGCCGGTGCAATCGTCCAGCGATAAACGCGGATGGCAAAAATCAAAGCCTGAATGACTAATGACGAAGCGCTAATGACTAAAGAATGACGAAATCCAAATGACAAACTGGAAGCCGCCGCGCGCGCGGAAACTTTGGCATTCGTCATTGGGAATTCTTTAGTCATTCGGATTTAGGAATTAGTCATTTTCAAAATCAGGCCCGCGCGGTTCAGCGCGGTGAGAAAATCCTTTTCCACCCCGGCGAAGTTTTTCCCGGCGATGGAATTGCGCGCGACCAGGACCAGTTCGACCGGCTGTGCAAATTCATGCTGGTGCTGCCGGAAAGTTTCGCGGAGCAGCCGCCGCGCGCGGCTGCGTTCAACTGACCCGCCGATTTTTCTGCTCGTGACCACGCCGAGTTTGGGCGCGCCGCCATCCGGCAGCTTGTTCCAATTTGCAATCAGGCAGCCCTGTGCGAGCCGTTCGCCCTGCTGCCGGACGCGCGCGAAATCGCGGCTTTGCGCGAGCCGCGAGGCGCGGCTCAGTCGCAGGCGTTTCGGCGATGCAGCGGGCATGGCGGCGCGAAGATTAAACCGGTGTCAGGCGTTTGCGACCGTTGCGGCGGCGGTTGCGCAACGTGGCGCGGCCGCCCCGGGTGGATTTGCGGGCGAGAAACCCGTGCTGCCGTTTGCGGCGCATCTTCTTTGGTTGATACTGGCGTTTCATAAATTCAAATCCCGTTTGCGCCTCCAGCGCGAAACGAGCAGCGGAGCATAACAATCAAACGGCGGGTGTCAAGGCGGGGTTGGAGACAACTCAACCATCAACCAACATCATCGTCGTGTTCTTGCAGGTGGTCTTTCGCTGAAAGTTGAGTAATCCACCGTGAGCTCTTCGTCCGCCGCAATGTCAGACAGCGCATAAAACGTGTAATCCTTGCGACAGCCGACATTTGGTTTTTGCCCTAGCTTTGGCTCGTTAAGAAACCAAGCGACAGTCATCAGGCTGAAATTGGCAGGACACCCATAAATTTCGCCATTGTCTTTTATGATAGAGAAATCCTCATATAAGCGCCGAATTTCGCCACGCAACCCTTTTATCCTGTTTTTTTTGATCCACACGATTGGGGCGTCATCATCTGGGAAAATTGAAGTGCCTTTCGGGATTGGACGAATTGCGAATACCCCGACGCCATGATTTTTCGATGGCTTAATTCTAGTGAAAACGCCGTCGCTCGGCATCCTGCAATTGGCTCTTTTTGCTGTCATCGCTTTCCCGATTCTTCAGCTATCCAAAAATCTCTTTATTTCAGCTCGCAATGAATATGCGTTAGTGAAAAATACCAATACGCCGATTAAAACCGCCAAGGAAAATGGGCAGCCATAATTGGTTGGGAAAACGTGAAGAATTAAGGTCAAGAGGTATCCAGCAATCAGACCAATGGAAAGGTTCACGTTAAAAACGTAATAAACGAAATAATAATCCTCGAAAATCGCCTGCTTCTCCGCAGACAAGCTTTTAAGTTTGTCCCATTTGATTTCAGATATTTTATCGGCAAGGTGTTCTCCTAAATCTCGCAAACAGTCCAAAAATTCACCAATAACAAATGGGACAATGATAGCCAAAATAACAGCGAAGTTGGAACCTAGAGAGCTGGTAATTTTTGACCAGAGCGCCGCCGCGTGGTGAGCATGTGCATCTGCCAGCAATAAAATTGTTAAAACGACGAACCCCGGCACCCAATGCCCCACGAGTTGATGCGGTTTCCAAGGAAAATTCATAGGTTCATTTTGCATCTCATATTTGCAAATTCCGCCGCCACCGCAAGGATTCCTTCATGGCCAAACAAAAAGGCGCGGCTTGCAGTTCACTTCACGTTCAGCTCGCGCTGGATGCCGGATTTCACGTTTTGGTTTCACTGGCGGCTGCATCCATTCGCGGAGCCTCATTGGGCTCCTTGCAGCAGGCTGTCTACGGGCGCATAATCGTCGGTCAACAAGGGCGAAGTGCTGACGGTCGGCGGGGGTTGCCGCATGAATGACTTCACCCGCATTGAAAATGTCGGCAGGGTGATTGTCCTGGAGCGGATCAATTGCTGCGCCTCTTGTGCAGCGCGCGTGAAGGTGAACGGCTCCGCCGATTTTGTCGCCACGAAGACGACGTTCTGACTTTCCACGGCGGGGAACATATAAACGCGGGGGAAAACCTCGCTCAACGTGCGATACATCGCGCCGATCAGCGTGGCGCGGTAGCCTTGGATTTGGCCGATGACGTTGTAAGCGAGAACGCCGTTGGTGCTCAAATGCTGGCTGGCAAGGGTGAAGAATTCCTTCGTCACCAACTGGCGCGGAAGGGAGGAACCGTAACGCGTGGTGGAATAGGCGTCCATCAGGATGACGTCATAGACGTTGGTGGTCTGGCGCAGAAAAACGCGCCCGTCGTTGGTGTGGATTTTGAGCCTGGGCGTTTCCGCGACGGTGAAATACTTTTTGGCGACTTCGACGACGACGGGATCAATTTCCACCGTGTCCACCATCACGTTGGTGTAATAATGCTGGTAGGCGCGCTGGGTGCTGCCGCCGCCCAATCCGACCATCAGCACGCGTTTGATGTCGTGATTCCACAGCCACGGCATCTGGAAATACTCGGTGTATTCAAAATGCCCGGCCAGCGGATTGTTCAGCGACATCGTCGTTTCCCGCGAACCGTTGAAACTTAACATCCGCTTCCCGTTTTCATCATAAACCTGGATGTGGTGGTAGGCTGAGATGCGGTCAAAAAGCACCACACTTTGCGCGCTGGACAAAAGGGGCGCCAGCAGGATCAAAAGGCAAATCGCGCGACCGCGGATGACGGTTTTCGTGTCCATTTGTTTTATTGGACGATTTTCATCAGTGATAAATTACATTCATTCCCGCCGCGCGTTCAAGCCGGGTGATTTTCATCCGGTATCCGGGCGTTTCGAATCCATTGCGACGCCCTTGCAGTTGCCGCCGAGCCAGAAATCCAACGCCAGACTGATCGCGGCCAGAAACAAAATTAAAACGCCCATCGCCCGGAAAATGGCCGTGACAGTCAGGTAATCAATGAAAATGTATCCGGAGACAAACACCCCGCCGATGCTGCCCGCCGTGCTGGCCGCGTAAATCAAGCCGCTGATCATGCCCACCTTGTCCAGTTGCCGCGCCGTGATGCGGATCATGTAAGGCGACAGGATCGCCAGCACAAAACACGGCAGGAAAAAAATCACCGCGCTGCCGAACGCCGGGTCGAGTTTCATCCAGATCATGGGAATGGTCTGGTCCGGCGGATGGCGTTTGATGATCGTGTCAATCAGCGGCGGCGTTATTTGAGGGATGAAGAACGTAAAAATGCCGGCGACGATCAAAGGCGCGGCCAGAAAAGCCGTCCGTTGAAACCGGTCGGCCAGCGTCCCGCCAATGGCGTAACCCAGCGACAGCGCCGTCAGAATCACTCCAATCTGGCTCGTCCAGACATAAAACGAGCCGCCAAAATCCTTGGCCAGATAAAGCACGCCGATCATTTCCAACACCATGACCACAAACCCGCCCAGGAAGACCAGGGTGACGGTGGCAATTCGGAGCATGAAGCAGTTTGGAAGGAATCGCGCCGCGATGCGAGCCTGAAAACAAAAGGCCCATGTTCGTTGATGAATTATCTTGAGGTCACAACTTGTGACATCAAGTTGTCCTGCAAAATTCGCAACCGGTGGAGCGCGGGCGGCCCGCCCGCGAGTTCCGGTCTTGGCGCGGACGAGCCGTCCGCGCTCCTCACCTCACATTCAACTCGCGCTGGATGCCGAATTTCTCGATGCGTTTGCGCAGCGTGGCGCTCATGTTTTCCCGACGTTGCCAAGCTTGCGTTCCCTGGCAATGGCGTGATAGCCGATCTCGCGTTTTGGTTTCACCGGCGGCTGCAATTCCGGGTCACGGGGCCTGTTCGATGAGCTTGGCGAGTTCTCGCGGATGGGAGCGCTGGACGTTGTGGTCGCCTTCCATGATGAGCGCGGGCCAGCCCCGGGCCTTGGCGCGCAGAAAGAATTTGTAGAAGTCGTCCTGCTCCGGCGCCTTGCCCGCGTCCACGGTCAGGATGTAGGTGGCGGGCAGTTTGCCGGCGACGGCCTGGTTGGCCAGGGTGATGGGCTTGCTGAAAGTCTGGGCCGGCATGGGAACGTCGTGCGGCGGCGGCGGGCTGCCCTTCATCCAGCCCCCAATCACGAAGCCGTTTGTGATTGATGTTTTAATCGTGTTTGGCTTGATGTCGTTCACGCACTCGCCGTTTTCCGGCAGCAGGGCGTCCACATAAACGAGGCGCTTGATGCGGTCTGGCACGCGGTCGGCCACGCCGGTGATGACCATGCCGCCGTAGCTGTGCCCGACAAGGACGACGTTGTGCAGATTCTCCCAGAGGATGACGTTGACGATATCCTGAATGTGGGTGTCGAGGTCAATGTTGGTGCTGGCGAGATTGGAATGTTCGCCCTGGCCGGTGAGTGTGGGGCGATAGACTTCGTTTCCCTCGGCGGTCAGCAACTGGTCCACGTGTTTCCAGTCCCAGCCGCCGCCCCACGCGCCGTGGACGAGGACACAGGTGAAGCCACCAGCGGTGGCGGGCGATGGCGACGCGGTTGCCGGGGGGTTGGTCTTGCAGCCGGTGAATACGGCAAGGCAGGCCACGCAGAAGAGAAGCAGTTTTTTCATTTTTGGATGCGGGGAAATGCTGGCAGAAGCGCCGCGGGTGGTTCAAGTTTTCACTTCCGTCCTCACCAGATGATGGCGCGCTGTTGCGGCGGACGCCACATCGGGCTGCCGGGCTGGATGTCAAAGGCGTCATAGAACGCCTGCACGTTGAGGAGCGGGCCGTAGGCGCGGAATTGTCCGGGCGAATGCGTGTCCACCGTGATGAGCCGCTGCGCTTCCGCGTCCCGGATGTTCATGCGCCAGACTTGCGCGAAGGAGATGAAGAACCGTTGCTCCGGGGTGAAACCATCAATCTGCCTGGGTTTGAACGGGTCATTGGCGAGCACGCGTTGCAAGGCTTCATAGGCGATGTTCACGCCGCCGAGGTCGGCCAGATTTTCGCCGAGGGTGAGCTTGCCGTTCACGTGTAGTCCCGGCAACAATTCAAAGCTGTTGTATTCAGCCACGACGAGTTGCGCGCGATCGTCAAAGGCCTTGGCGTCGGCGACGGTCCACCAGTCGTTGAGGTTGCCGTCGGCGTCGAATTTGCGGCCCTCGTCATCGTAGCCGTGGGTCATTTCGTGGCCGATGACCACGCCGATGGCGCCATAATTCACGGCATCGTCCATCGTCACATCGAAGAACGGCGGTTGCAGGATGCCGGCGGGGAAAACGATTTCATTCAGCGACGGGTTGAAGTAGGCGTTGACGGTTTCGGGGGTCATGCCCCACTCGGTGCGGTCCACCGGCTTGCCGACGCGGACAATCTCCCGGTGCGACTCGAAGGCCGCCGCGCGGCGGACGTTGCCCAGCAAATCGTCCCGCCGGATGACCACCGCCGAGTAATCGCGGAACTTGTCGGGATGACCAATCTTCTGCGTGAAACGGGCGAATTTGGCGAGTGCCTTGGCGCGCGTGGCGTCGGTCATCCACGGAACCCGTTCCAGACGGTCGTGGAACACGGCCTTCAAGTTCTCCACCAATTCGTTCATGCGCGCGCGGGCTTCGGGCGGGAAATATTTCTCCACGTAAAGCTGGCCGAGCGCCTCGCCAATGCTGCCATCAATGACATGGGCCGCGCGTTTCCAGCGCGGTTCCTGCTCCGGCTGACCGCTCAACACCTTGCCATAGAAATTGAAATTCTCCTGCTCGAAGGCCGCTGGCAAAAACGGCGCGCTGCTATGCAGCAAATGCCAGCGCAGATAAACCTTCCAGTCCGCCAGCAGCCGTTCCTGCACCAGCCGGTTTACCGCGTCGAAGAATTCCGGCTGGCCAACGATTTCATAGGCCGGATCGGCGAGGTTGCGGTCGGCGAAATAGACATTCCACAACACCGCTGGCGTTCTGACGGCGAGCTCCTTGCCTGTGAACTTGTTGTAATTCTTGTCCGGGTCGCGCAGGTCCACTCGCGTGCGGCTTGCCTTGGCCAGTTCGGTTTCGAGCGCGATGACAGTGGCGGCATCGGCATCGGCATCGTCCGGTTTTTCGCCGAGCAGCACGAACATCTTTTGCACGTGCGCACGATAGAGCTTGAGCTTCTCCGCAAAACTGTCCTTGAGATAATAGTCGCGGTCGGGCAGGGAAAGGCCGCCCTGATGCAGTCCGACAGCGTAGATGGAACTGTTTTTATCGTCCGGTCCGAAACCCGCGCCAAACATCCCGCCGATGCCGCGCTGGTGAAAATCCGCCAGCAGCGCGAACAGGTCTTTCGTGGATTTGAGGCGATCAATCCGCCTCAAATCGGCTGCGATGGGCTTGAGGCCGAGCCGCTCAATCCGATTGGTATCCATTATCGAGGCGAAGAAATCGCCGACTTCGCGCCGGGGCGAATGATCGGGAGGCGGTTGCTTCGGTGCCGCGGCGGCATCCAGGATTTCGTGGATGAGATACCAGTTGCGTTCGGCCAATTCGGTGAAGGCGCCCCAGCGCGATTTGTCGGACGGCACGGGATTGTTTTTCAACCACTGGCCGTCGGCGAAGCGGTAGAAATCCGTGGCGGGATTCACCGAACGATTCATGTAGTCCGCCGAGAACGCCGGCACCCGCGGCGCAGCGGAAAGATTGGTGGAAGACTCATCGGCCGCCGGGGTTTTGGACCCGGCGGTGATGAGCAGCAAAGCGCCGGCTGAAAAAATCACAATGGTTTTCATAATTCAACGAGCCGGGCGATACTACGAATTGGCTGCGCGCAGTCAACGCCGGGCTTGGAGAAAGTGGATTCAGTCCCTGGCTTATTGAAAACCGCTGCCGGCCACTTTTGTCTTATTGCCGCACTTGTCACATGGATGCAAGAAAGGAATGCAAAAGCGGCGCCGGGCATCAGGCCGGTGACGGCCCGCGGTGACTGGCTGTCGAGAATGATGGCGGCGGCGGTTCAGGCCAATTGATTTTTGCTGGCACGGCTTTAGCTTAGACCGGTGTGAATATGTTCAGGCTCATTGCCGTATTGACCTTGTTGTTGTCCGCGCCGCGGTTGCCGGCGGAGCGCATCAATCAGGAGGGGCGCATCCTCGGGCCGCTGCCGGTGGTGATGAATTCCATTTTGTTCAACACCACGAATGCGGACGCGGTGGTGTCGGCGATGCAGGTTTTTCCGGTGACGAATCCGTGGAACGAATGCATCTCCAACCGGCCGTTGCTGGTGAATTCGGACGCGATGATGGCGCAAATCAACAACAACGTCGGCTCGTCGCACCGGGTGCTGGAGCTGTTTCAGGAGATGAATTTCGCGCTGGTGCCGGACAGCCAGTTGCTGGTGCCGTTCAACTTTGGCGGCGGCTATCCGGATGAGTCGGACTTGAACGGCGGGACTTCGCCGTTCGGCCTGGATCCAATTCCAACGAACCTGCCGATCGAAGGCTGGCCGACGCAAACGGGCGGGCAGACGCTCGCGCAATGGCAGACGAACGACGACGGCAGCGACCGTCACGCGATCATCGTGCAGCCGGGCGCCGGATTTATTTATGAATCCTGGCGGACTTTGTATGTGCCACCAAACTGGCGCGCGACCAACGGCGCCATTTTCAACCTGAACATGAACGGCCTGCGACCGGACGGCGAAACCTCCGGCGACGCGGCGGGTTTTCCGATGTTTCCGGCGCTGGTGCGCTACGATGAATGCGAGCGCGGCATGGTGGAGCACGCGTGCCGGCTGGTGGTGGTGAAAACGCGGCAGCAGCACATTTATCCGGCAACTCATGACGCCGGGTCGGTATCCGCGACGCTTACGAATTATCCGGCGATGGGCCAGCGGCTGCGGCTGAAGGCGAGTTACGTCATCCCGGCGAACTGGACGAAGGAGGAAAAGGCGTTGCTGCTGGGATTGAAAAAATACGGCGCGATGGTGTCGGACAACAGCAGTTCGTTCTTTTCCATTTCCATCACGCCGGACAACCGGTGGGGGAATGCGTTCGCCGACATTGCCAATGTGGGCCTCGGCATCACAAATTTTGAAGTCATCCAGACAACGGGACTGAACGAAGGCCCGCGTTCAGCGGGCGCGCCGTCGGCGAACGCCGGTTCCGATCAGACCGTGGTGTTCGGTCAAACCGCGCAACTGGCGGGCGTAGTGAATTTCTCGAACGCGCCGCCGGTGATTCAATGGAAGTTGTATTCTGGGCCGGGCACGGTGACGTTTGGCAACGCGGCGCAGACGAACACGACGGCGAACTTCAGCGCGCCCGGAATTTACACGCTGGAGTTGAGCGCGGACGACGGCGTCCATGCGGTGGCGTATGACGCCGTGGTCATCACCGTAACGAACATCATCAATGTGTCCATCGCCCGCACTGGCACGAATTTGAATGTGAGTTGGATTGGCGGCTCGCCGCCTTACGTCGTGCAACGGGCGGAGGCATTGCCGGCGGGTTCGTGGAACGACATCGTGGCAACGAGCGTCAACAATACGAACATTCCCATCACGAACACGACCGGTTTTTTCCGCGTGATGGGGCAGTAGTCCTTGCGGGCAGCACGACTTGCGCAGGCCACCGGCGGTGAAATTACTGTAGCGGCGGATCTGATTCAGGAACGGTGCGATAGAAGCGGACCGGGTTCGACGCGGCGTCCGGATCCACGAAGTCCATGCCGCCGTTGACAACCTGGTTGGTGCAGATGGGCGTCCAATGAATCAGGTCGGTGGAATATTCAACATGGAACCACGCGCCATCCGGACCGGCTGCGCTAAGGTTGAAAGCGGCGCCGGGCATCACGCCGGTGACGGCCCGCGGCGACTGGCTGTCGAGGATGATGGCGGCGGCGGCGCGCGGATAACCGAGCAGGTAATTGGTGCCGGTGGCGTCGGGAATGAGCTTGAGGAGGACGGTGCTGGTGATGTCCGGTGGTCCGTCATCAAGGGGCACAATGGTGATGTCCACGCGGCGTCCGCCGGCAGGGATGGTCACGTCGCCGGGCAATGCAACGTAATCAACGCCGTTGGTGGCGGTGCCGCCGATGGCGTAGGCCACATCGAGGTCGTCGTTGGTTGCGCCGGAACGGAACACGGAGATGGTGGCGTTCTTGGGCCCGCAGTTGGTGAAGAGCCGGAAGGTGGCGCCGGCGGCAAACCAATTGCTCCACGTCACGGCGGGACTTGCGAGACCGGGCCACGTCCAACAGTTGGTGCCTTCAATGGCGACGGGGTCGGTGGCGACGATGCTGATAATCGGCGGCCGGTTGGTGGGCGGCGGCAGCGACGGCAGGATGCTGACGAGCACCGGGCCGGAAACGGGGGACGCGCCGCCATTGTCGGTGGCTTTGGCCGTCAGGGCGATGTTGGTTCTCAAAGGCGGATTGGTCCAAGTCAGTTCCCAGTAGTTGGTGGGCACGACAATCAGGATGGGCGGTTGAATCGGGCCGGGCGGCAACGGCGGCGGCACGGCATTCACATGCTTGCCGAAGCCGAGGCTCGTGTTGCCAGCGAAAAATTCAACGGTCGTCACGGAGCCGTCGGGGTCAGCGGCGTAGGCGTAAATGGGAATATGCACCGGGGCACGGAAGACGGAGCCGTTGGGCGGACTGGTAATGCGCACGACGGGCGGACGATTGGTGGGCGGCACCAAAACGGTGATGTTGACCGGGGCGGAAGTGGTGGAAGCACCGCCTTTATCCGTGGCCACGGCGGTCAGGGAATAGCTATTCGTCGGCACCTTTTGCCAGTTGAAGAAATACACCAGGCCCGTCACGCCGTTCACGCCCGGCGGATCGAGCACGACGGGCAGTCCGCGGCCCAAGTCGGTGGCGCCGGCGAAGAATTCCACGTTCGTGACGTTGCCATCGGGATCAGCGGCCTTGGCGAAGAGCGGAATATTGGCCGGCGCGTGAAACGCGGCGCCATTGGTGGGAGAGACAATCTGCACGACCGGCGGCGATAGAACCGTGATATTAACCGGGGCGGAAGTGGTGGAAAGGCCGCCATTGTCCGTGGTTACCGCCATCAACGCATAGGCTCCAACCGGCGCGTTGGTCCAGAACAAATAATAGAAGCAAATCGGAAGCGGCGGCGGGCAACCGAGGCATGTGACGATGGGCGTCACACAACCTGCTAAGGTGCCGGGACCCAGGTCCTTGCCGTCGGCGAAGAATTCAACCGAAGCGATCCCGGTGCTGTCACTGGCGGTAGCGAAAATTGGAACGTTAACCGGCGCGAAAAATGCCGCGCCGTTTGTCGGTCTGTAAATGTTCACCCTCGGCGGCAAATTCGTGACGCCATTACCTTCGATATAAACCGTCGCCGCGCTCGGCCAGCCGATTTGGTAGTTGACCGGCGTCATCATGGGCGAATTGGTCAACGTCAGAACAACCGTTTTGACGACGCTCGCCGCCGGCGGATTGGTCAGCGGCGTGATGACGATGGTGTTGGAAGTCGCGCCGGCGAGAATTTCCACCAGATGCGGGGGAATCGCCGCGTAATCCGCGCCGTTGGACGCGGTGCCGCCGAGGTCATACCATACATTCAACGTCGCATCCGCGTTGCCCACCCGAAAGACAGTGAACACGCCGGAATTGGTCACAGTCGCAATCGGCTGGGTTGCTTGGACGGTGACGACGGGAACCAAACTGCCGGTTTGCGCGGACGCGGCGGAAACAAGCGCCAGCAACAAACAGGAAGCGGCAAAGAATCCATTTGCCAGCGAGTCTGGAAGAATCGTTTTCATGCGACAAAGCCCTTCGTTTTATTACGTCAGCATGGCTGATTTGACGGTAATAACCAAACCACAGGTCGCTGGAAAAGTCAAGGGTGTTTCCAGCCAGGCGATTTGGATTTGGCAGCAATTTTATGTTTCGGCATCCCCAGACTAATTGATCAGAAGCGGTGAGCGGATCAAGGGGAAACTCAAGGCAGCCGCGGGTCGAAATTCGCGGGTTGAGCGCCGATTCCCAAATCGGCTCGACCGTCAACGGGTTTGGGACTGGCCGAACCGGAGTTCGGCGTTCCAATCGCGCCATCGTCGTGGAGTGTGAAGGGGGTGGAAGGCCGGGGTGGACTCTTTTTTCTCCACGGACAAGGATGAAGCGGGGAAGGTTCAGGCCGGATGGTCGCGGCTCCAGAGGCGGAAATGTTCGAGCACGCGCTTGGGGTTGTCGTTGAACCAGGAATAACCCTGGCGCCGTTCGCGGGAGATTTCGTTCACGTTGTCGTGGATGCTTTTGTCGCGGTCGCCGAAAATCGGACGGTTGGTGTCCATCTCGTAGTAGCGCGACCAGATGGGGCCGTTGCCCGGCGCGGGCACCAGCATCCGCCCCGCTGCGCCGGTGCCCTGGAAGGCAACGTTGTTCAGCTTGGTGGCATCGAACCAGGTGGCGGCGGCGCGGACGGCGGCGACGACGTTGGAACCGGGCTGTGGCAGTTGCATGAGGAACAGGACGATTTGCGCGCTCTCGCCGCTGGTCTGCGAGGGCATCTCGTAATTGCGCGCGGAGGCGGGGTGCAAGGTGAGCGCGTCGTGCTGCTGGCACCAGACGGTGCGCCGGCCATCCACGACAATCTGACAGGCGAGCAGGCAATCCAGGCCGCGCTGGAAACTGGCGCCGGCTTTGGCGCGCGTTTTGGCGCGCACAAAGGCGAATTCGTTCGTGCTGTCCGCGACGTCGCGCAACAGGGTGAGGATGTTGAGCATCGCGCCGTCGTTGAAGGTGATGGCGTCATGATAGCCGCCTTCGAGCGGCCAGACCTGCGGCCAGCCGCCGTTGGGATATTGGGAGGCGAAGATGTAGTCGAGGCCGCGCAGGAACGCGGCGCGATACGCGGCGCCGGGTCCCGCGCCGGTGGCCGCGACGGTCTTCGCGAGGAAGCGGAGCTGTGTGATGGTGGCGTCGTTGTCGAACGTGCCGACGTAATTCCAATGGGTGTCCTGCGGCAGGTCGTTGTCACGCGGGGCGAGGAAATTGGCGAGGTTGCCGGCTGCGAAGGGTTCGCCGGGCGCGCGGTTGGAGAGCGTCATGTCGAGATTCTTGCTCCACCCGCCCGCCGGCGTCTGGAACGAGACGATGATGTCGGCAATGCGGCGGCCTTCGGGTTGACCATACCACGCGGCGGGACGGTCGAGGGCGATGCCTTGGACGCCCCTCACTTCGTGCGGCGCGGCAGTTTTCTCCGGGCCGTTTTTCCGCATCTCCTTTTTGAGAAACGCGCGGTCAGCCTGCATCTGCCGTTCGGAACGCTCCAGGTATTTCCGCCACGCGGGTTGGCGGGCTGGCGGCAGCGTGGCGATGCGCTCACGTGTCAGCGGCTGCGCGGGCGTGTTCGTGCCGATGACGGCGCCGGACAGGGGTGCCGCCGCGAGGGTGAAGGCCAGAAGAGATGCGGTTGTGAATCTCATGCGTCGGATGCTGTTGCGCGGAGATTACACCGCCATGCGGCAATTGCAATCCGCCAGATCATCCCCACCCGCCGCCGCTCACTGGCGGCTTGTTTGATTCTTAATGATGGAATCCGCCGNNATAGCCGCCGCCATAGTTACCGCCCCAGCCAAACGAGAATGAAAGCGCCGGATACGATCCATAATAGCCGTAGTAACCGGAGTAGGGACGGTAGCTGTAATACGGATAGCCGCCGTAATACCAGGCGTCATACTGATATGTCTGCGTGTCGGGAATGACGTAGACGGTTGAAGACGGGACATAAGCCGGCGTGGTTTCGACATAAGTCACGGCGGGCTGCGGAGCGGGCGTGTAAGTCTGGGCGCTGGCGGTGGTCGAACTGGCCGTCGTGGCGGCGGGGTCGGTGGAACCGGTCAGGCGGCTGCGCTGATTCAGCATGGCGTTCAACACGGGGTCGGACACGCCCTGTTGCTTGAGGTAAACGATTTCGCCGGCATTCAGGCTGTAAATGGTGCCGGAATTCTGGATGAAACTGACGATGATGCCGTCGCTGACCCTGGCCTGCACGAGTTGCAGGACCTGTGGCACGCCGTAGGAGAGTTGCGGCGCGGGCTGGCTCGCGGCGGCGGACTGGGCGGTGGCGGCGGTGGGTTCCTGTGCGGCGACGTTCCCCGCCGTGAACACAAGCGCGATGATGGCGGCGATGGCCAGAAGCGAACTTTGAAGGTTTTGAGTTTTCATAATCAGCACCTAAAGATTCAACACCCGAACATCGCGCGAGTTGCGCAGGCTGTCAACTACAGAAGGAAGGCGGTTCAACTTGGATTTCGAGAGAAACCGCTAATTTTCGCTCATCGCCGCTGATTCAGGAGGCTTTGGGTGGAAGAACGCCGGAAGTTTGTGTTCGGACGTTGCCGCCGCAAGACTTTGCCATCAGCGTGGATTAGCGCAGATTAGCGGTTCAAAATATTCAAGCCTTTTCCCGGCGGCGGAACCGGCGTTCGCGCTTCTTCGTCTCGGCGGACAATAATTCCTCCGCCGACCAGCCGCGTGACTGGGCGGACGCCGCCAGGTTGAAGAGCTCCTTCGCCAGCGCCGATTTCGTGTGTTTGCGTTTTGAAAAATGGCTGTTCGCATGGTGGCCGTCTGCAAAGACCTTGCGCGCCTTTTTCACGAGTTTCTCGGCACGAAGCAAGGCGGGCAGGTGTTTCGGAATGCCGTCGAATGCGGAATGGCGCGCGTGCCGCGTCCCGTGCTTCTCGGCGCGCTTGATTTTCTCCCAGTTCGCCCAGACTTCGTCCATGTCCTTGACTTTCGTTGTGCCAAAAACATGCGGATGGCGGCGGACAAGTTTCTCCACAATCAGCCGGCAGACTTTTTCGAAATCGAACGCGCCGCGTTCGCGCGCAAGCTGGCAGTGGAAAACGACCTGCAACAGCAAATCGCCAAGCTCCTCGGCCATTTCGTGGTCGTCGCGCGCCTCGATGGCGTCAATCAATTCATAAACTTCCTCAATCGCATGGCGGCGCAGCGTCATGTGCGACTGTTCGCGGTCCCACGGACAGCCCGTCGGCGAGCGCAGCCGCGCCATGACCTTCAACAAATCTTCAATCGCAGGTTTTCTTTTCATGTTTTTTGCCACAGAGACACAGAGGGCGGAATTTTCATTTAAATTTTCTCTGTGGCTCTGTGCCTCGGTGGCTAATCAAAGAATCACCAGGTCGTCGCGATGCACGAGTTCTTCCTTTGGCAGTTTGCGGGCGCGGACGGCGGCGGAATCGAACTGCGCGATGCCGCGCGCGAATTCCGTCCCATCCAGATCACAAATCCGCACCACGTCGCCGGCGGCGAAGTTGCCCTCGCACCGCGCCACGCCCGGCGGCAGGAGGCTCTTGCCCTTTTCGCGCAAAGCCAGCTTCGCGCCGTCGTCCACGAACAGCGCGCCCTGGGGATGATGAAAAAATGCAATCCAGCGCTTCCAGCTGTGCATCTTGTTCGGCTGCGCGACAAAGAGCGTCCCTTCCGTTTCGCCGGCCAGGATTCTCGCCAGCACGCTTTTCTTTTTGCCGGAGGCGATGACGAGCGGGATGCCGGAACGCACCGCGATTTTCGCAGCCTGGATTTTGGACGCCATGCCGCCAACCGCGGTGTCGCTGTCCGTGCCGCGCGCGATTTTTTCCAGGCCGGTATCAATCTGTTCGATGAGCGGAATTGTTTTTGGATTGGCCCTGCCGAAATTCTCGATGACGCCGTCCACCGTGGTGAGAATCACCAGCAAATCGGCGGGCAGCAGCGCCGCGACGAGCGCGGAGAGCTTGTCGTTGTCGCCGAATTTGATTTCGGTGAACGACACGGCGTCGTTTTCGTTGATGATGGGGATGACGCCGCGGCCGAGCAGAGTGACGAGGGTGTTGCGCGCGTTGAGGTGGCGTTCGTGATGTTCGAGGTCGTCGTGCGTCAGCAGCACCTGCGCGACGTGCAAGTCGTGCACGGCAAAAAGTTTCTCATAAATCGTCATGAGCCGCGACTGGCCGACGGCGGCACACGCCTGAAGTTCGGCGAGTTCTGTCGGTCGTTTTTCGTAACCGAGCGCGCCCATGCCCGCGCCGACCGCGCCGGAGGTGACGAGCACGATTTCCCTGCCGGCCTTGCGCAACGCGGCGATTTGCGCGACGAGCTGTTCAAGCTGCGCCGGGTCGGGCTGCTTGCGGCTGTCCGTGAGCACGCCCGTGCCAAGTTTCACGACGAGGCGGGCGGCGGCTTTGAGCGCGGCGCGATGCACGGGATGAAATTAGGGAAAAATGCGCGCGCAAAAAAGGCGAAAGTGGCGGGTGGCTTGGAATGTATTTTACCACCGTGTCCCTGCGTTGGCTCGGCGCACGCCTGGAAATGGGCCATTACACAAACGCTATCGCAAGAGACTTGCAGAAGCGGGGAACTCGCCATTAGGCTGACGCCACGGGCTATTATCGGTCGTTGCTCCGCAGCTTCAAATGAATTCTAAAAACACGCCTTACCGTGTCTGCGTGAACATCAGCCGCCAAAGCCAGTCGGAGCGCAGCAACATGGATCCCAGCCGGCTTTGCAGCGCGGGCGAAATCATCATCCACTGCAAAAACCGCGCCCACGCCAGCCGCCGCGAAAATGCCGCGTCGCAGTCCCGGGCGATTTGCCGCCGGGCTTCTGTCCAGTTCAACCTGCCCCGGCTGTAGGCGGCCAGCGGTTCGACNNGTTCGACGGCCAGCTCCGCCGACTCAAAGGCCATGGACATGCCGTTGCCGGTGACTGGCGGCGTCATCGTCAAGGTGTCGCCGATGCAACATTCTTTTTTCGCTGCCGCGCGTTGTGGTTTCAGTTGCAGCCCGGCCACGGAGCAAAAAGAGTCCGGCGCAAATTCCGCCGCGCCCAACCGCGCGTGCAGCAACGAGCCGGTTTCGCCGCGCAGCCAGTCCGGTTTTGATCCTGGCTGGTGATTTCCCTGGCACACACGAAAAAGTCCGCACACATTCACTTCACCGCCGTTGATCCGATTGACGCCGATGTAGCCGTTCGGCGAGAGGTGCATTTCCAAATCAGCTTCGAGGTTCACCGAACTGGCGCGCGACACATGCGCCTTGACGCCAAACCAGCGCGGATGTGTTTTCGCAGATTGCGCGCGCCGCCCGGCGGCATGGACGACGCCTTCACGACTTTCACCCGAAGTCCAGCGCGTGTTCACGAGCAATTCACCGCCGAGCTGCTGAAATGATTCGGCCAGCAGCGTGTCCATCGCATGGCGCGACAGGCAAAGCGCGGGCGCGGCCAGTTGGCGGACCGGCGACCGGTTTGCACCGCAAACAAACATGACCGTGCGGGCGCGAACTGCGCCGGCCTGTTCAAAGCGCGCAAGCAATCCGAGCCGTTCGAGGACGGCCTGTCCATTTCCGCTGATGAATTCACCGCAAACCCGATGCCGCGGATACTTGCCCGCCTCCCAAATTGTGACAGGAACTCCTCGCTGCCGCAGGCCGATGCCCAAGGTCAATCCCGCCAGCCCGCCGCCGACGATTGTGATGGGTTTGCGCGGCGACATTTTTCAATCCTTTCGTCGCGCGATGAACAGGTGGCTGAACANNCCGACGGGGCGCTCGACCAGCTCCCAGTTTTTTTTATCCGGCCAGAGCGTTGAAAGTTCGCCGCCGGCAAATCCGGCGCGGACGCTGATGCGGCCATCATGGCGCGTGACCGGGCCGCAGCCAATCAACCACATCAGGGGAACGCAAAGTCGTGACAGCCCAAAACGGCGTGGCTCGAGCGCGATGACCACGCGCGACGAACGCGCCGCCAGCCGGAGCAATTCGGCGAGCTGCTCCGTTTGAAATTGATGAAAAAATAAGTTGCTGATGACAGCCGCCGCCGGTGGCGATGCCTGCCGCAGCCATTCGGAGGCCTCGGCAATCTCCGTGCGGACATGCCAGCCAAGGTGGTTGAAATGCCCGCGCGTCTGCGGATCAAGCACATCAAGCCGGTCCACGAGGGTCGCTTGTGCGTCCGGCCATTGTCCCTGCAAACGCTTTGCGACACTTAAAAGAAAATGTCCGTCGCCGGCACCCAGCTCGACAATGTGACGAGCATCCTGATCCGGCAAATTGTCTTTCAGGACGCAGGCCATGACGCGCGGATGTCCCATCCAGGCGTTGAGCCGGCGGAGATCACGGCGCGAACGCAAGGCGGATTGATCCTGCGGCGGCAGGACGTCTAGTAGTTCAGGTAGGACAATGCGTTCCATGACTCGTTAAATTGAGTCCACTTCCAGCAGTGCGCCGTGGCAACTGAAGCCGGCGCCGAACGACGACATCCACCAGAGGCCGCCCGGCGCGCCGTCCAACAGCGCCGCCTGCAGGACAAATAAAACGGAGGGGCTGCTCATGTTTCCGTGTTCGCGCAACACGGCTTCACTCCAGCGCACGTCGTGGCTGGACAACCGAAATTTTTCGCGCAGGGCCAGCAGCACGTCGCGTCCGCCCGGATGGAGAATCCAGCCGCTGATTTGGGACCGCGCCACATTGCCGCGGGCGAGCATGTCGGCAAAAACGGTTTCGCAATGTTGCGCGGCCAGCGCCGGAACTTCCGGCGTGAGAATGTTGCGGAGCATTCCATTCTTCTGCTCGAACCGCAGCGCGTCACGGTCGGCCGGTTTCAGGAGCGAGCCGCTGCCTTTCCATTTCACGCGCCTCCCGCCGTTCGCGGTGGCCGAAAGCACCGCCGCGCCCGCGCCGTCGCCGAACAGGCAGGCGCTGATCAAAACGCCCGCATCGTCATCCAGATAAAAGGCGGCGCTGCATACTTCGACGCAGATGGACAGGACGCGCCCGCAATTGCCGGAAGCCACCAGCGCCTGGGCCGTCTGCAAATTCGGAAGTGCCGCGCCGCAACCTTGCCCCACCAGATCGAGCGCCAGCGCATCCGGCCGCAGGCCCAGCCGCTCGCTGGCATAACTCGTGAGGCCGGGACACAAGTAGCCGGTGCAGGTGCTGATAAGGATGGCGTCAATCTCGCGCGGACTGGTTTGGGCGTCGGCGAGCGCGCGTTCCGCGGCCACGGTGGCCAGGGCCGGCGCATTTTCGATGAACCGCGCGTGCAACGCATCCGGCGTGAGTTCGAATGCCCGGTCCAGTTTATCGAGCGCAAGGTGGCGCGTGGCAATGCCGTTGTCACCCGTCAGCACTTTTTTCAAAATGGCCTTCGAGCGGGGATTCAATTCCCGGAACCGCGCGGAATTTTTCAGCGCCGCCCAACATTCCTCCTGGCTGTAACGGTGGGGCGGCGTGGCCGTGCCGGTTCCGATGATAAACATGCGGTGAAATATAACGCGCCACAAGCAGCCGCGCCAGAAAATGGGTTGAGGAAATAATTTCAGCGAATCGCCAGCGTCGCCGGGTCGGTGAGCCAGCCGGCGGGACGCGACATGATTTCCAACATGCCGTGACCGAACCGCGAGGCCGTGGTCGCGCCGGACGCCATGCAGGCGACCTTGCCGTTGAAGAAAACGTGGAGCGCGTCGGTGATCTTGCCTGGAAATTTCCGCTCGAAAATCATCCCGCTTTGATACATCGCAAAAATGCGGCCATCGTAAAAATATTCGATCAGCCCCATCCAGGCNNGGCGAAAGCATGGGGTCAACAAAACCAAACGCGTCGCCCGTCATCACCCAGCCCGGCCCATGACCGCGCGTAGAAACCAATTGATAGTTGGTATACGTCGGAATCTCGGTGAGGCGGCGGCGGTTTTTGCCGGCGGCAGCAAGGACGGGATCGCGGCTGATGGCGGCTTCAAGCCGTTCTTCGGGCGTCGCGCCCAGTTGCGCGGCGGCGTCCTTGTTCATCACCACACCGACGGAAAGACGGCCGCGCAACGGGATGCGCCAGCTCCAGCCATCCGCCAGCCGGCCGATGATGACCTGTCCGCGCGGCCGGTTTTCCTCGAAACCTTCGTAGTGGGCGAAGTAGGCCGCGTCTTTGCGCGGGCCGACTTCCGCAGGAATTTCCATGGTGCGCGCGAAGAGCCGGCTGCGCCCCGTGGAATCAACGAGCAAATCCGGCTGTCGGCCCTGAAGCCACGGCGCTTGCTCCAGAGTTTCCCCTGCTAATTGCAGACCATCCTGTCCCACCCGTTCGATCTTCGCCCGCGCCCGCACGCGTTTCACGCCCAGTTCATCGGCGCGTTGGTCGAACAAATTATCAAACGCCGGACGCGGGGCGTTGTAGGCGTAGGTTGGCATGACCGTGCCGGCGAGCGATTGGAAACAAAACTCAATCTGCTCTTTCGCGTTCAAGGTGAAAGTGACGCCCGGCTTGTGCAGGCAGATGGCCGCCGCGCGTTCCTCCAAGCCCAGCTTTCGCAGCACGGGCACGACCGCCGGAATGAGCGACTCGCCGACGACCAAGTCGGGCCGGCGGCCATCATCGAAAAGCGTCACGTCCAAGCCCTTCATCGTCAGGAGCGAAGCGAGCGTCCCGCCGGCTGGCCCGCTGCCGATGATGCCAACTGTTTTGATTGCGGTCATAATAAGTCGGAATTGGTTTTATGGCCTCGTTACGAACGGCGAATTGTTTGCCCGGTTCGCCCGTCCAGTCAATATAAAATCCTGAAATTCGACGGATAAGGCGTGCTGGTTTAGGGACTGGACGCCCGGTTGAATTCTGGCCGTGACCGGCCACCGGCGCACTGGGTCATCGAGTTGATGGCGGCGGCCCCGCATTTGATTCGCCGCTTGACTCATAATCGCCGCAAAATAGAATCTGGACATCCGCCGGGTTCAGCGGGGAATGGAGGCTGAAGCCCGTGCGGTATAAGAAACAGTTCCTGAACTAAACATTATGAAAAAATCCTGGTTCTACATGCTGTTCACCGTGGCAACATTGAGTGCAACATCCGTTTGCACGGCCGCGCCCATCCTTTACCCCGTCGTCGTCAATAATCGCTGGGGATTTGTGAACAAGTCCGGCGAAACCGTGATCAATCCGCAGTTCGACCGGGCGGAGGTTTTTGCCGAAGGACTTGCTCCGGTGAAAATGGGCCGGTGGGGCTACGTGGA
>PLZL01000155.1 GCA_003152145.1 Limisphaerales bacterium | reverse complement strand
AGCGGCAGATTCGGAGGGCTGATTCGGCGTTCGGAGGGTCGAGTTACACGAGACCTCATTTTAACCACGGCTTGTCGCGCCGAAATCAGATGAAGGCGTAATGGACACGGCGTAAAGCCGCGTGGCGGCCACGCCGCTATACGCGGATGGACACGGATTCCATTCAACCGCAAATTTCTACTTCGCCTCGAACGGGATTCCTTCTCCGCGCCGGGGAGAAGGCGGCTGAAAGTCGGATGAGGTGCGCTAAAATTATGTGAGTTGTCGAATGCTGCCCGACCATAAATGGTGGCCGTCCGCAACAGTAGCCCTACGCAAGTAGTGCCAACCGGAAGGTTATTTGTCAGACCAGACGCCAAGCTCGTTGCCGGATGGATCAAGGTAATGAAAACGCCGGCCACCCGGAAATGAGACGATGTCCTTCGAAATCCTGCCGCCGGCCTTGATGACACGCTCCCTGACCGCTTCCAGATTCGAGGAAAACAGAACGACCAGCGGCTTGGATGGGCGATGTTCGCTGGCGCTGCTTATTCCAGAAGTGATTCCACTGTCCTTGGTATCCGAATAATCGTCGCCCCATGCCTGATAAGACCATCCAAACACCTCGCCATAAAACCGTTTCGTGGCGGCATGTGATTCCTTCGATGGCGATGGAAATTCGACATAATCTATCCGGTTCTCGCGTGATTCGTTTTTCATAAGATTGTGATGTTCGGTCAACTGTAAAGTTTCCGCAGATTACGCCGATACACGCAGATAATCAATTTCTGCTTTCCGCGCATAACAGCGTGGCGGCGCAAAGCCATGTGCCGGCCACGCGGCTTACGCCGCTTTCAGCATTTCAGCGTTTCAGCGTTTGCTTTCATCTGTCGCCTCAACCCGAATTCCGAAGTTGAAAGCGGGCGCACGGGTGGGTATCGGGGAGCGCACGCCGCTGGCGTGCGATTTTCGGCGGCTCGCCGAAAATCTCGTCCAACCCATATTTCGCCTCCAAGGCTGGCCGTCGAGGATGTGGAAAGTTGGTTTCGGCGGGCCGCCCAAACCAGCACGCGGGCCGCGCGCACTCCCAACTTCGCGTTCGCCTCAATGCAATTCGTCGGGAGGGGGAAGCTGATCAAACCGGCGTTTCACGTCCAGCTTGCGAAGCTGCTGGTCGGAAAAATCCAGGATCTCCTGCCAGTCCTCGGATTGCATCCCATGCCGGCCGGGCCGGAAGTTGACGCCCAGGTTGTCCGGCACGCCGAGCAGCGCAAAGACCGGTTTGGCATTCAGATAGGATTGGGCCGACGCATTGCCGTTGCAATACTGGTCATCCAGCCCGTTGCACAAAATAAAATGGCGCGGGGCCGCCAGCGCCAGCAGCCAGTGTTGATCGAACGGCAGCTTTTCCACCTGCCCGCGAAACTCCGGCAGCTTCGGGCCAAACCAAAAAGTGTTCTGGTCAATCACCTCATCCAGACCCTGCTTTCCGCCGTGGCCCTGGCCGCTGAAACGGAAGGCGCAGCCGCCGCCCACGGCCCCCACCAGCGCGATGCGTTCATCCACCGCGCCGGCAAGCTGGACGGCTTGGGCCAGACGCGACACACCGATGGCGATGATCTTCGATTTGTCGGTGGCCGGGTCCGTCTGGAGAAAGTCAACACACCGGGAAACTCCCCACGCCCACGCCGAGAAATCGTTCCAATCGTAATCCGGGTAAGCCGGGAAGAAGGCGGTCTGGCGGAAGCTGGCGTTGTCTGCTCCCAGTTGTTGATAGCCGATCGCCACCACGGCGTAACCGCGGCGCAGGGCTTCGGCATATTGCCGGACGCCGTTTTCACCCGAAGAAAACGTGAGGGTGACGATGGTCGGAAACGGCGCTGTGACGCCATTGGTTTGTGCCGGCGCAAAAATGCCGATGTCAAAGCCCAGCTTTTCCTCGGGGCCGAACGTCAGATGCACGTGGCGGAACAACACCTGTCCGTCAAGCAACAACTTCGACTCCAACTCCTGTCCCTTCACGTTGCCCGGCGGCGAGGGCATGTGGCCAAACTGATAATCCTCCAGGATGCGCAGCATCTCCACCCGACGCTGCGGCCACTGGTCGGCCGCAATCTTCTGGCCGTCGTCCGCGACCAGCGGATCCGGCATTGCAGCGCGGACCGGCAAATCCTTGACGGCGGGAACCGGGACCGGACTCTCCGCCGCCAGCGACATTATGGGCCGCAATCCAAGGCAAACAGTTGCCAGTGCGGCCAGGAATCGAATCGTGTTCATGATTTCAAAAGGAGCCATCCGCAGATTACGCGGATTGGGCTTTTTGACAAACTCAAGCTATTTGGGAAAGATCGAAAGGAATTTGCGGAAGGCGAAGGCCCGCAAGGGCCAAGTGAACGGGCGCGAACGAGTCCACTAACAAAATGAACCGAATTCTGTCATTCTGTCTAAAAGCTGCTCCCGACCACGCAGGAGAGATTACAATTATTCCCTGCTTTTATAGTTCTCCCGTGACCGGCGGACAATTAGACTCACTTTCAAATCGAATAGGAAAAACAACCATGAATAAAAACCTTGCCCTCATCGGCGCCACGCTGGCCTTGAGCCTGACCTTGGTGGGCTGCAACAAATCCGGCAAACTGGGCGAATCCTCCACCTTCAAGACGCCCAGCGGCCCCGTGGAGTTGAAATTGAAATGGCCGCAGGGCGAACGCATCGTGCAGGACATGGACATGAAACAAACCTCGGAAATCTCCATACCGGGTCAGCCCGCGCCCACGAAGCAGGACACCACCATGGGAATGGAATACGGCCTCACGGTGTTGCTGGCCACTCCCGACGGCGGACGTGAAGTGGAGATGGAATTTCTCAGCGCCCGGATGAAGACGACGGTGGCCGGCCGGACGAGGCTGGATTACGATTCGACCAGGAAATCAACGACGGGCAAGCCGAATCCGCTGGACGGCATCTATGGCAAAATCGTCGGTTCCAAAATCCGGTTCTTCCTCGACGCCACCAACGGGGTTGAGCGCATCGAAGGCGTTGATGAAATGATGAACCGGCTGCAAGCCGGCGCGACGCCGGCGGACTTGGCGCCCCTCAAAAGCATTTATACCGAGGGATATTTCAAACAGTTGATGCAAGCAAACCAATACATGCCGCCCAAGGCGGTGCAACCCGGCGACACCTGGCCGGTTCAGATCGAAGTTCCCGTGGGCATGATGGGCAATCTGGTGTTGAATTACGATTTCACGCTCAAAAGCTGGGAGATGCACGGCAAACGCAATTGCGCCCGCCTCGAGTTCTCCGGCACCATCAAATCCACGCCCGATACCAACGCCAGCCCCACCGGGATGAGCTTCAACATCCTCGGCGGCGATTTTTCGGGAATATCATGGTTCGACCCGGAAATCGGAATGACCATTGATACCACCATGAATCAGGACATAAACATGGTCATACGCCTGCCCATGAATCCGGGTGGCAACCGTGGTGGCGCCGGTCAGATGCAAAACCTCACCAACCAGATGACCCAGGTCCAGAACATCAAGCTGTCATCGGTGAAGTGAAACTAACAAAGCATTGAACCGCAGATTACGCGGATTTCGCTGATATTAACCGCGAAATTGGCTTCCCAAGGCCGCCACAAATTGGATGCCCCAAATAAGTTCGTTCGCTTGCGCGAAACGTGGTCGCCAGATACACGAAACTTCGGAGGGACGAGTTCCACGAGTCCCCAACCTTCCTGTCTTTCAACTTTAGCATGGTTCCTGTGGTTCGCGGTTAAAACCCTGCAACTCCTGCCTGTTCTGTCGAATGGTGGCCGTGCGCAAGCACCGTCATGGATTGCCGTAATCCTGCGCCATCTTGGGATACAATTCCATGAACGCATTCGCGTCATACCTCCCGCCACGATCCGGCGGCGCATTGGTTCCCGCCGCCGGCGTTTGAGCTTGATGATCGAAAATGGCCTCCCGCTCGCGCATCGGCGACCAGATGAAGCTGCCCAGCCCCTTGTGATTGGGCGTGTTGAAAACCAGATCGTTGAGGAAACGCTTTTGCCCGCTGTATTCCACGGCGATGATGCCGAGATTGGGATAATGCGTGGCGATGTCGTCAAAAGTCGTCTTCCAATCATTCGTCGCGTGCTCCGTGTAGCAGGACAGGCCCACGATGTCGAACTGCACGCCCTGTTCGAGCAGATTGTAAATCCATTCGCGCACCAGCGCATCGTTGCGCGCGAGCGAATGGTGCAGCATGATTTTGATGTTCGGATCAACCTCCTTCGTGGCGCTGATGCCGGCCTTCAGGAGCAGGGCGAGATTACCCCAACCGCCCGCGTTGGTGACCCCGGCATTGTGGGCGTCGGTCTGGGGATTGCCCGTC
This sequence comes from Limisphaerales bacterium, assembly GCA_003152145.1. The sequence goes on along the minus strand of PLZL01000155.1, from coordinate 2,508 downwards.
GAGGTTTTGGAAGTCACCCGGCCCTCCGGCCAATCAAGGCCGAAGGTGATTTCATTCCCAATCTGCACCATGTCCGGCGACGTGCCTTGCTTCTTGAGTGCGGTCAACACCGTCTTGGTCTGGTCATGCAACGCCTTCACCATGTCGGGAAACGCCAGATTCGTCCACGCGGCGGGCTTCGGTTGATTTTCCGGCGAAGCCCAGTTGTCGGAATAAAAGAAATTCACCAGCAACCCCATGTTGGCGGCCTTGGCGCGTTTGGCGAGAATCTTGACGTGCTCCAGGTCCCCGCGCGGAAAGGCGCGCGTCGGTTCCACCACCGACGTCACGCGCACATAATTGAATTGGTTGTCCTTGAGGATTTGGAAAAAATCCTCCTTCACGCCGTGATCGTAGTATACCGCGCCCGCCGCCTCGTCTTCGAGCAGGAAAGTGATGTCCGCGCCGAGGATGAACGGCGGCGTGCGCCCCGATTGATTGGGCGCGGCGGGAACTTGTGCCCACCCGACTACGCTTAATGCGAGCCCAAGTATGCTGATATATTTCATGGCGTGAAAAGATTCTGCAAGAATTAAGGGCTGACGCTTTCACGAACGGGGAATTCTTGCACTGATTATTATTATTGGCTGCTCAATCGGAAGTATTGACTGGTGCCGGAAATGGAATTGGTCACCATCCATTGCTTTCCGACCAGCGCGGGGATCGGACTCACCGCGTTCCAGGACGCGCCCGGCCCAAGGGTAACCGAGGTTTGGAGAGAAAGAAGTCCGGACGAATTGTTGGTGGGCCAACTGACAATTATTTGATTGCCCGCCCGCCTGGCCGTGAGTTGCGGAGAGACCGGAGGACCTATGACGTAGAGTTCGGGGGGCGTGCCGTAGTTGTAAGTCGTGGAACTGAAAAGATCACCCCCGGCCACCAGAATAAATGCGAAATAGGGCCCTTTGGCTGATTTGACAAAAGCGGTTACATCATAAGTCGCCACCTGGCCATAAGTGAGGCCGACAGGCAGCGTCCACAGCCCGATGAGCGTTCCGGTGTCGAAGTTGGAACTCACCAGCGTGCCTGTCCCACCATCAATGCCATATACACTCACAACCGGGCCGAACAGGGGCAATCCATAAGGATTCAGTTCCAGGAGAATAGAAGCATCTTGGCTGGCATTAAAAGCGGCAAACTCCAATCCGCCATGAATGTTTGCAGCGGCGTCAAGATACAGGCCCCTGTTTACCACGCCGGAGGAATAAATGTCCGCACAATCCACCGGCAGAATGTAATTGGTAATCACCGGCAATCCCACCGTGACGAGGATTGAGTTGGTGGCGGTTTTGGAGGTGTTGTCGGTGACGACGGCGCTGATGTTATAGGTTCCCGCCGTGAGATTGGTCACTCTGTTGATAAACGGTGCATTGTAAGCAACGCCCGCCAAATTGGCCCGCACAAAGAATTGCATCTGAGCATAAGGGGTGATCCCGCCGGCTGGCACGGCCGTCACGGTGAAAGTCGCCGGCGCGGTGAACACCGCATTATTGGTGGGCGCGGTGATGGCCACTGAAAGGGGTTGAGTGGAGTTGACGGTGACCGTTACCGAATCGCTGAACTCATCGGAAAAGCTGAATGTTCCCGGATGGCTGTAAACATAAGGCATATAATAGACGTAAACCCCGTCTGAGGGTGGAATGTCGGCATAGAAACCCTCAGGCGGGGCGCCTGTGAGCAGTAAATCGAAAGTATCGTCGAAATTAACAATATCAACCTCGTCACCGGCGTTGATGGTGATGTGGCTGGTGTAGAATCCGCTGGAAGTCCAGTCCACCTCAATGTTGTTCGCCTGGCTTTGCGGGGTTGCAAAAATTAGCAGGCTGGCGATTAACGGATACAGGCTCCAAGCTGTCACGCGTTTCATAGGATTGAGCCAATTATGGGCGTTGCAAGAAAAAATGTCAATCGTAATCAACACGCAAACACTGACAAACGCGCTGGCTGGCCGGAAATGCGCCCTCGGGCCGTTTTGGAATGCTGACCTGTGCGACGGGCGCGAGCACGGCGGGTTACGCGGATTTCCTCTCCGCTGCGAACGGGGACTTGAGTCGTTCGGGAAACGACGAAAGGAATTTGCCAAAGGCAAAGGCCTGCAAGGGCCGGGTGAGCGGTCGCGAACGAGTCATTGGAATTAAAGGTGAGGTGTCGAAATCAAGGACGCGGCCTCGTCTTCGAGCAGGAAAGTGATGTCCGCGCCGAGGATGAACGGCTGCGTGCGCCCCGATTGATTGGACGTGGCGGGAACCTGCGCGCACCCGGCCACGCTTAATATGAGACAAACAACCGTCAGTGTGACCAGAAATCGAAACGTGTTNNATAATCCCAAATTGATGGTGGCCGTGTTCAAGCGTCTGCTTTTCCCATTCTTCATTCTTGCTTCTGACTTCAAGATGACGCCTGCCCCGCGATGAATTCATCCACCGTCACGACCGTGGCCTGGGCCTTGAATATTTTTTCGGTGAGCAC
>PLZL01000333.1 GCA_003152145.1 Limisphaerales bacterium | reverse complement strand
GATGTCGCCCAGCCCGGCAAAGACCGGCGTGCGCCTGGCGGCATGGCACGCGGTCAATTCCACCAGCCGGCGGCGGAATTCGCGCGGCACGTGCGCGCCTTCGCCGGTCGTGCCGAGCACAAAAATCCCCTCGACGCCGCCCGCGATCAGCACGTCCACCAGGCGGAACAACGCCGCCTCGTCCAGCGCGCCCTGCGCGGTTAGCGGCGTCACCATCGGCACGACCGCCCCGTGATATTTCAGGCCATTCTTCATTTTCAAATTCAGTAAGCCGCAGCGTAAATCTTTGCGGCATCCGCCTCGGTCAGCGGACGCAAATTATTTTTCAACAGCCGCGTCACCTGCATCGCCGATTGGGCAAGCGACGGAATCGCGTCGCGCGGAATTTTCAGTTCGGAAAGTTTTTGCGGCACGCCGCAGTCGCGCGACAGCCGCGACAGAAATTCCACGCCGTGTTCCGCCGTCGTCAGGGCCGAGCCGTTGCGCGCGATGCCAAGCGCCACAGAAACTTCCGCGTAACGCTCCGGCGCGGCGGAAAAGTTGAAGCGCAAAACGTGCGGCAGCAGCAGCGCGTTGGAAACGCCGTGCGCGATGTGAAATCTTCCGCCGAGCGGATACGCCAGCGCGTGAATGGCGGCGGTGTTGACCGGGCCGAGGCACAGTCCGCCATAAAGACTGCCGAGTGCGAGCGCGGTGCGGGCCTCGATGTCGCCGCCGTTGCGCACGGCACGGACGAGATTTGTGGAAATCAATTTCATGCCTTGCAGCGCGTAAATGTCCACGATGGGATGCGCAGATTTGTTTGCGTAAGCTTCGATGCAATGCGTGAGTGCGTCCAATCCGGTGGCCGCCGTCACGGCGGGCGGAACCGAGATTGTCAGCAATGGATCAATGAACGCCGCGTCCGGCACAAGGTGCGGGCTGACGACGCCCTTTTTCAATTCATCCGCTTCATCGAGCAAGATGGCGTTCGGCGAAACTTCCGCGCCGGTGCCGGCGGTCGTCGGCAGGCAAACCAGCGACATCTCGCGGCGGCCCAACAAGTTGATGCCAAAAACATCGTTCGCAGTTTGCTTTCCATTGACGAGCGCGGCGACGAGTTTGGCCGCATCAATCGCGCTGCCGCCACCGATGCCCAGCACGCCGTCAATTTTTTCCGCGCGCGCAAATTGCAATAACTTTTCAAACAGTGAACGGGTCGGCTCCTGATCCACCGGCGGCGCTTGAATGATTTCAACCCCGGATTTTTGCAGTGCCGCCTTCACTTCAACCAGCGCGGGCAGCACCGGCGTGCTGGACACGAGCAGCGCGCGCTTGACGCCGCCTTGCACGAGGAATTCGGCGCATTGTGAAGCGCAGCCGTTGCCGAAAACGACGCGCGGCGGTTGGAGCAAAGTGATCGGGTTCATGGATTCGCCTCCATTGCCGTGAGTGAAATGGTTTTTGCCGTGCGCAGTGATTTCCGTGTTTCGAGCCAGCCCAGAAACGTCCATTCCTGTTTCAAGTTCGTTTCCGGCGGAAACAGGAAGCTCGCAAAATATCCGACAATGAGGACGATGAGGTGGCCGACGACGCCGATCATCACGCTCGGCCAAGTGTAGTTGTATTCGCCAAAATCAATCATCGCGCCTTTGCCGCTCGTCAAAATCGCCCAAGCGGTGAAAACCAGATTGGCAATGATTCCAATCCAAAGTCCCTGCCGGTTGGCGCGGCGGCTCAAGAACGCGAGCAAAAACATTCCCGCCAATCCGCCGGCAACAATCGCCGTGGCCGCGTAATAAAGCTTCAACGCGCCTTCGCCTTTGCCCGCGATGAAAATGCCGATGCCCACGGCAATCGTGCCGCAAACGGCAACGATGATTTTTCCTGCGAACAGCCGCTGGCGGTCGGTGGAGTCTGGCCGCAGCTTGCGGTAATAATCTTCCACACCGACGGCAGAAAGACAGTTCAAGTCCGACGACATCGTGGACATCGCGGCGGAATAAAGCGCTGCCATGAAAATGCCGGCGAGACCGGCGGGTATTTTTGTCGTCAGAAAAAATGGAAAGACTTCATCGGAAATAATTTTCCCGCTCGCGTCGTGAAGTTGCGGCGGCAGGGTTTCTCCAGAAAGCTGGTAATACGCCCACAATAAAGTTCCCACGAGCATGAACGCCGTCCACGCCGGCACACACAGAATCGCGCCGAACGCCACGCCTTTGAGCGCCGAGCGGTCGGATTTGGCGACGAGATAACGCTGCACCAGCGTTTGGTCGGCAGAGTATTTTTGCAGATACCAGAACGAACCGTAGAGCAGCATCACCCAGAAATTTCCGTTCGCTGACAGGTCGAAATGAAAACTGCCGAGGCTGAATTTATGTTGCTCGTTGGCCAGATGAAACGCCGCGTTCGCGCCGCCGGGCATGATGGAAATCAAAACGCCAAGAACCACCAGCACGCCGGCCAGTTTGACAATGCCCTGCAACACTTCCGTCCAAATGACCGCTTCCAGTCCGCCGAACAGCGTGTAAAGGATCGTCACGCAACCCGCGCCGAGGATGACGTGATATTTGTCCCAGCCGGTCATGCCGCAAACCGCGACCGTGACCGTGAACAGCACAAAACCCATTTTTGAAAAATGCCCCGCCGCGAATGCCAGCGCGCTGTAAGCCCGCGCGCCGTAGCCGAATCGCTTTTCAAAATACTCATACGCGCTCATGCCAACCGCGTGGCGGAAAAATGAAATCAAAGTTGTTCCGACGACGAGCAGCACGCCGACCGCCATGAAACCCGGCACAAGCTGGTTCCAGTCGCCCTTGAACGCCGCGCCCGGATACGCGATGAACGTGATGCTGCTGATGATCGTCGCGAACACAGAAAGTCCCATCGCCCATGATGGAATCGCCCGCCGCGCGACGAAATACGTTTCCGTGGAAGTCTGCCGCCGCGCGAACCGCAGGCCGATGGCCGCCACCGCGATGAAATAAATCGCGATGACAACCAAGTCCAATGTTCGCAGGGAGTTCATGTTTTACCTAGTAACCATGACCCCGCGTGTCGAGGTATTTCAACCAATTCTCAAGGGATCCATTCACAAAATTGCCCAAATGCGTTGGCTTGCCATCTTCACCCCATTCTTGAACCGGCCCGTCGGCGACCAGTCCGAAGAAACTGCGTTTCAAATCGCGTGCTTCAGGCTGCGTGTTCCAAGTGGACTCGACTCTCTTCCGTCCATTCGGCCAATACTGAGTCCACACACTGCGGTTGTGCTTCAAATCATGCGACCAGCTCCACAGTTTTTTCCCGTCCGGCAACCAGAAGGTTTCCCCGCCGGTTTTGCGGCCGCTGGCATAAACAACTTCATGCTGCTTCACGCCGCTCTCGTAAAAATCCATTTCCCTGCCGTCGAGCAGATAACGCCCGTTCGGACAAATCCGCGCGCTCCATTGCGAACGCAATTTTCCGTTCGAATATTTCTCCGAGAATTCCTTGATCGTGCCGCCGGAAGTTTCTGGCGCGATGTCGCCCGCGTCGGAAAAAACCCACGACTCATTCAACTCATAATGCAGACACGGCTGCGTAACGGTCGTCAATATGTGAATGACGCCGTTCGGCGCCTGCCGCGCGGTGACGTAGCCGAGNNTCAGGCGGCGCTTTGCCGGCCTTGTTCAAAAAGGCATCGCTGACAAAAAACAAATTTCCGTCCGCCAGCCGTATCAAACTTGGGCGCTGCGCGCTGCCCAATGGCGGAAACGGCGATTCAATGCTCTTGCTCCAACTCGCGCCCCAGTTTGTCGAGAAACTTTTCGGCGACCAGCCGTTGACGCCCGAATTTTTTCCGCCGATGGAAAGCAGATTGCCTTTGTTATCGAGCGGCACAATCACTGAATGCCGTCCGCCAGTGCGTCCACCCATGTCGTGCCAGTGAATGCCGTCATCCGTGCTGCGCCACAAAAAACTTTGCGCCTTGTCGGCGTCCATCGCGAAATAAATCGCGCCATCCGCGCCGCGAAACGCGCTCGTGATCGGCTGCGCCGTGAAATCCTCCGCCGGCTTGTCGAGTTGCGGCAGCGATAAAGTCCACGTCGCGCCATTGTCGGTGGAAATCGCCATCCTGAACGGCACCGAGTCCGAAATGTCCCGTCCGCCGCCGAAAAACCGGATGGTTCCGTTGTCGTTCCACAGCAAACCCGACTGGTCGTTGTAATTTTCCGTTTTGAAAAACAGCTCCGGTAAATCCCATTCCTCCGCGCCGTAACGCAGCCGCGCCTGCACGAATGATGTCGTCGGATCGCTTTCGCTTTTGCCCGGCGGTGTGCTGAAATAAACCGCCAGCGCGTCGCCGTTTGGCAGAATTTCAAAACCCGGCGAGTGGTTATGCGTGAACACCATTGGATCAATGCCGGTCAGCGCCGCGACGTTGTTCGTCGCGTTCTCCGGCGGAATCGGCATGGCGAAACGCACGGTGAAGTAAGGAATCTTTGGGTCTGGGCCAAACAACGCCGGTTCCACGCCCTGCTTGATTGCCAATTGGGCGAACGGCGGCACCTCCGAATTTGACTGGTCAAGCGCCAGTCTCAACCGGTTCGTTCCATCGGAAACTGAAATTTCTTTTCCCAGCTCAAAACCGGCGGCGCGGACGAGCACAGTCTGAGTTGTTTCCGCTGAACTCACCTGCCCCAAGGCGAGCAAACAGGCAACCACCTCCGCAAGGACGGCAGGCAGTGTCGCTTCAGACTTCGCAAATTTCCGGCCCATGAACATTGGTTGGGACAAATACATTTACCTCATTCTGCCGTTTCGAGTCATATTGAAATCGCCAAACTATTTGATAAAAATGCCAAACAGTTTGCCCGCCACAAAAAACCGCTTGCTTCTCCCGTCCACAAGGGAATTCTCTAGGTAAAACAGTTTCCCGAACATGAATACCATCAAAGCCCAGCAGCCGTGCCTCGGCGTCATTTACGGCAACCGCGATTTCTTTCCCGATCAACTCGTCACCGAAGCGCGCAAGGACATCGCGCAGGTTTTTGCCAGGCTCGGCATCAAGGCGATTCAACTTGGCGAAAGCGATTCCAAGCTCGGAGGCGTTGAAACCCACGCTGAGGCGCGCAAGTGCGCCGAACTGTTCCGCCAGCACGCGGATGAAATTGACAGCGTGCTCGTTTGTCTGCCGAACTTCGGCGACGAGAAAGGCGTGGCCGACACGCTCAAGATGTCGAAACTAAATGTGCCAGTTTTGATTCAAGGCTACCCCGACGATTTGAAACAGCTTTCGCCCGCGCGCCGGCGCGATGCTTACTGCGGAAAAATTTCCGTCTGCAACAATCTGGTTCAAGCCGGAATCAAATTCACGCTGACGGGCAAGCATGTCTCGAAGCCGGCTTCCGACAGTTTCGCCTGCGACCTCCAAAAGTTCCTCGGTGTCTGCCGCGTCGTGAACGGCCTGCGCGGTGTTCGCCTCGGCGCGGTCGGCGCGCGACCCGGCGCCTTCAACACCGTTCGCTACTCGGAAAAAATCCTCGAACGCCACGGCATCAGCGTCACGACGGTTGACCTTTCCGAAATCCTCGGCAAAGCCAACAAGCTCGACGCCGGAGCCGCCGCAGTAAAAGCCAAGCTCGCCGAAATCACCGGCTATGCACCCGCGCCCGGCGTGCCGCCGGAAAAACTTTTGCAGATGGCCAAGCTCGGCGTCATTTTGACCGAATGGATGGACGCCAACGCGATTGACGCGACGGCCATCCAGTGCTGGACCTCGGTGCAGCAGAACTTCGGCTGCAACGTTTGCACACTCATGAGCATGATGAGCGAGAAGTTCCTCCCCAGCGCCTGCGAAGTGGACGTGACCGGCGTCCTCACGATGTATGCCATGCAGCTTGCCGGCGGCACACCCGCCGCGTTGGTGGACTGGAACAACAATTACGCGGATGATGACGACAAATGCGTGCTGTTCCATTGCGGCAACTGGGCGAAAAGTTTTCTACCTGATATCAAAATCGCAAACGCTCCAATTCTCGGCAGCATTCTCGGCGTCGAAAATACTTACGGCGCGCTGGAAGGCCGCACGCCCGCCGGACCGCTGACGTTTGGCCGCATCACCACGGCCGACACCGAAGGTCGCATCCGCACTTACGTCGGCGAAGGCGAACTCACCAACGACAAGCTCGACACCTTCGGCAACCGTGCGGTCGCAAAAATTCCAAACCTGCAACAACTCATGCACCACATCTGTAAACAAGGTTTTGAGCATCACGTCGTGATGACGCAATCGAAGTCCGCCGGAATCCTGGCCGAGGCGTTCGGGAATTATTTCGGCTGGGAAGTAAATCATCATAACGCGCCGCAGGATTGATTATGGGCACAGCCGTGTCATCCGACCGTGATCTTGCGCTGAAATCCGTCCGCCTGCGAAAGAAAACGCTCGAAGCGATTTTTCACGCGGGCGCGGGCCACACCGGCGGCAGCCTGTCGTGCCTCGACATCTTGAACGTGCTTTATAACCGCATCCTCAACGTGTCTCCGGAGACTTTTGGCAATGCGAACCGTGACCGCTACGTTCAGAGTAAAGGCCACTCGGTCGAGGCGCTTTACGCCGTGCTGGCCGACCGTGGATTTTTTCCCGAATCGGAATTGAAAACGATCTGCCACTATAAATCGCATTTTGTCGGGCATCCGACACGGCATATTCCTGGCATTGAAATGAACACCGGCGCGCTCGGACACGGGCTTCCCATTTCCGTCGGCATGGCGATTGCCGGAAAAATGGATGCCGCGTCGTATCGCGTATTCACTTTGCTCGGCGACGGCGAACTCGCCGAAGGCTCGAACTGGGAAGCCGCGATGGCTGCCGCACATTACAACCTCGATAATCTCACGGCCATCATTGATCACAACACGCTTCAAATCACTGGTCGCACCCGGGACGTTTGCAACACCGAACCGCTTGACGAAAAATGGCGTGCGTTTGGCTGGGTTGTGAAAACCGTCAATGGCCACAACTTCGCCGAACTCACTGCGGCCTTGAGCAAACCCGCAGAAACGGGCAAGCCAACCTGTGTCATCGCCAACACCGTGAAGGGCAGAGGCGTAAGTTTCATGGAAGACGTGGCTAAATGGCACCACGGCGTGCCGAGCGAAGCAGAACTGATACAGGCGTTGAGCGAACTCGACGCTGCCGAAGCCAGATTGAAGGAGGCCGCATGAGTGCGCCCGCACCATCCATGTTCACGCCTGCCGCAAAGGCGATGGCCGACAAGCTTGGCCTGAAAATGGGCAAGGCGAACCTCGACGAGTTCGCCGCGACGCTGATGGAATTGGCGAAGACAAATCCGAACATCGTCGCCATCACCGGCGATTCGCGCGGTTCGGGCAAACTCGGCGCGTTCGGACAGGCTTTGCCGAAGCAGCTCGTCGAAGTCGGCATCGCGGAACAAAATCTCGTCGGCATCACGGCAGGTTTGGCTGCGTGCGGCAAAAAATCATTTGGCGTTTCGCCGGCGTGTTTTCTCACTGCGCGTTCGTTGGAACAGATCAAGAACGACGTTTGCTACTCGGATGTTCCGGCGGTGCTGGTCGGCATCAGCGCCGGCGTCAGCTATGGCGCGCTCGGCAGCACGCATCATTCGCTCCATGATCTCGCAGCGCTGCGCGCCATCAACAATATTTCCATCGTCGCCCCAGCGGACAATTTCGAAACCCGCGAAGCCATCCGCGCCGCCGCGAAATCGAAGAAGCCGGTTTACGTTCGTTTCGGCAAGGCGGCGACGTTCAGCTTGCACCAGCCCGAAACCAAATTTGAAATTGGCAAAGCCATCACGCTGCGCGAAGGCAATGACATCGCATTCATCGCAACCGGTGAAACGGTCGTTCACGCGCTGCTCGCTGCCGGACAACTGGCCGAACGCGGCTTGAACTGCCGCGTCATTTCGATGCACACCGTCAAACCGCTCGATACCGGGACCGTGTTGGACGCCGGACGCGAATGTCGCGCCGTCATCACCGTCGAGGAACACAGTGTCTGCGGCGGCCTTGGCGAAGCGTGCGCGGCGGCATTGCTGCAATCCGGCATGGCCGTGCCGTTCCGCATTGTCGGCATCCCGGACGAAGAAACTGTCACCGGCGCACAGGCGGACATCTTCCGGCACTACGGCATTTCGATGGAAGGTTTGAGCGAGACCGCGCGGAAACTTTTGAAGTGACATGAGCCTGATACTCGCTATTGACCAAAGCACGTCCGCGACGAAGGCGGTGCTCTTCAACGCGACGGGAAAAGTCTTGGACAAGGCGGCGCGCATTCACCGGCAGATTTATCCGCAGCCGGGCTGGGTGGAACACGACGCCGACGAAATCTGGCGCAATGTTCTCGCCGTCATCCGCGAAGTCGCGACGCGCAATCGCAGGAAGCTTTCACAACTCGCCGGTTTGAGCATCACCAACCAACGCGAAACCATCGTCGTGTTCGATCGCGCAACAGGCAGGCCGCTCCATAACGCCATTGTCTGGCAGGACCGCCGTGGTGATCCGATTTGCCAAAAACTTCGCCGGCAAGGTCATGAAGGCTTGGTTCGCAAAAAAACCGGCCTGAAGATTGACACCTATTTTTCCGCGTCAAAACTGAAGTGGCTCACCGCCGAAAAACCAAAAATCGCCGCGAAGCTGAAGAGTGGCGATGCCATCATCGGCACGATTGACGCTTATTTGATTCACCGGCTCACGAACGGAACGGTGTTCGCGACGGATTTCACCAACGCCAGCCGGACGCTGCTGTTCGACATCGGCAAACTTCGCTGGGACGAGTCGCTCTGCAAATTGTTCAGTGTGCCGCTGCATGCGTTGCCGGAAGTGCGCGAAAGTGCGGCGCAATTTGGCGAAACTGACGCCAATGGTATTTTGCCAAAACCGGTTCCCATCATCGGCGTGATGGGCGATTCGCAGGCATCACTCTTCGCACAACGTTGTTTTCAACCGGGCACGGCCAAGGCGACTTTCGGCACGGGCACTTCGGTGTTACTGAACGTTGGAGGAGAATTTCTACCATCACAAAAAGGTGCAGTCACGGCGCTGGCGTGGGTCTGGCACGGCAAACCGACTTACGCGTTCGAGGGCATCATCAATTTTTCCGCCGCGACCGTCGAATGGCTGAAGAACCAGCTTGGTTTGATTCAAAGCGCAGGCGAAGTTGAGAAGCTCGCTGCCAGCATCAGTGACAACGGCGGCGTTTATCTCGTGCCGGCGTTCGCAGGCTTGGGCGCACCGTATTGGTCGCTGGATGCACGGGCGGCCATCGTGGGAATGACAGCACATACGCGCAAGGAGCATATCGTCCGCGCCGCCGAGGAAGCGATTGCGTATCAAATCCGCGACGTGCTGGACATGATGCGCGCCGACGCCAAAATCAAATTGCAGAGCCTCCACGCCGATGGCGGTCCGACGCGCGACAAATTTTTGATGCAATTCACGGCAGACATGGCTGGCATCGAATTGAAGGTCTCGGAAGTCGCGGAATCCTCGGCTTGGGGCGCGGCGGCGAACGGCCTGCTCGGACTGGGCGTCTATGCCTCGCCCGATGAACTGGCGAAACTGCCGCGCAAACAGAAAGATTTCCGTCCACAGATGAAGCCCGCCGAAGTTAAAAGATCTCACGACGGCTGGAAACAGGCCGTGAAAAGAGTGTTGTAACGGCGGCCTGTGACCGCCGTTGAAAACCAAAACCGCGACGCTCATGGAGCGCCGCCACAAATGCAGAACAAACTATGAAAACAAACTGGCTCAAACTGGTGCTGGCCGTTCTGGTAACAGCGACGGCAATTCTATTCGCGCGAGCTGCTTCCGCGCAGAATGCGACAAAAGGCAAAATCGCCGTCGTCATTTCGACGCTGAACAACCCGTGGTTCGTCGTGCTTGGCGAAACGGCCAAGGCGCGCGCCATCGAACTCGGCTACGACGCAACGATTTTCGATTCACAGAACGACACCGCGAAAGAGGCGGCAAATTTTGAGAACATCATCGCCAGCGGCTACAAGGCGATTCTTTTCAATCCGACGGACGCGAACGGCTCGATTGCGAACGTGCTCAAGGCCAAGATCGCGGGCATTCCGGTTTTTTGCATTGACCGCGAGATTAATTCCACGAACGCCGCCACGGCGCAGATGCTTTCGGACAGTTATTCCGGCTGCGTGAAGCTCGGCCAGTATTTCGTGAAGCAGGTCGGCGAAACCGGCAAATACGCCGAACTGCTCGGCATCGTCGGCGACAACAACACGTGGAACCGCTCGAAGGGTTTTCATAGCGTCGTGGATAGTTATCCCAGCCTGAAAATGGTCGCGCAGCAGAGCGCCGAGTTCGACCGCGCGAAGGGCCTGGAAGTGATGGAGGCGATTTTGCAGGCGAACCCCGACCTCAATGCCGTCTTCTGCGGCAACGACGCCATGGCGATGGGCGCATATCAGGCGCTCGTCGCGGCGGGCAAGGACAAGCAGGTGAAAGTCTTCGGCTTCGACGGCGCGGACGACGTGGTGAAGCTGATCGCCGAGGGAAAAATCGCCGCAACCGGAATGCAATTCCCGAAACTCATGGCGCGCACGGCGGCGGAATATGCCGACGAATACATCAAGGGCAAACGCCGTTTTCCACAGAAAATTCCCGTGAAAGTTGACCTCGTGACGAAGGACAACGCCGGCCAATACGGCGACTACGGAAAAAAACCATAACATGCGGCGCATCGTCTGGGTCATCGCCCTGCTCGTTGTCTTTGCCATCTGGTGCTGGCTGCTGCCACCGTTCCATATCATCTCCCTGCGGCAGCTCCGGCAGACGGAACAGCAGGCGGTTTTTGACGGCACGGCGTTCGCGCGGAATTTTTGGGACCAGAAATTGATTCCCGCCGGCGCCACCGTCACGGACGCCGCCGCACTGTCCGCCGCGCTGGCCAGGGATTATGCCGCGGCTCAAAAACAGTTCGGCCATTCGCCCGGCTTCAGCAGCACGACCAGTTTCTTCATCAAGGGTTCGGGCCGCATCACTGCGGTTGAAAAGGACACCATCCACGTCGCGCTGGACGGCCTGACCAACGCCCCGGACATCGAGCTGCCCACCGGCCTGATTTTCGGCAACGTCGTGCGCGACGCCAGCGGCCTGCTGAACGCCAGCGATTTTCCGAACTCCCAGGATTTCAATGCCGTCGCGGCCGCGCTGAACCACATCGTGGAAACTGATGTCATCCCAGCGCTGCGGACGCAAGCCGGCGTCGGCAAGGCGATCCGTTTCACCGGCTGCGTTGAGTTTGATGAAGACAGCAAAACCGATCCGTGGACCGTCGTCCCGGTGAAAATTGACTGGCCATGACCGCGCCGACCACAGACCCGGAAATTGTTTTGGAGGCGCGCGGCATCGTCAAAAATTTCCCCGGCGTCCGGGCGCTGGACGGCGTGCAGCTCACCGTGCGGCGTGGGCGGTTGCACGCGTTGGTCGGCGAAAACGGCGCGGGCAAATCCACCTTGATGAACATTCTGGCCGGCGTGTTCCCGCCGGACGAAGGCGAAATCCGGCTCGACGGCCGGCTCGTCTCGTTCCGCAATCCGCGCGACGCGCAGGCGGCGGGTATCGCCATCATGTTCCAGGAACTGAACCTCGTCCCGCACCTCTCGGTCGCGGAGAATATTTTCCTAGGTCGCGAACCACTTACGCGCGCCGGCTGGATTGACGACGCCCGGATGAACCGCGAGGCCGCCGGCTGGCTGCAACGCCTGAAGCTCTTGGTGGATCCGCGCACGCCGGTCACGCGCCTGCGCGTCGGCCAGCAACAGGTCGTGGAAATCGCCAAGGCGCTTTCCCGCCAGGCGCGAGTCATCATCATGGATGAGCCGACCTCCGCCATCACCGAATCGGAGATTGCCGTCCTGTTCGACCTCATCCACCAGCTCAAGCGCGAAGGTGTGGCGATCATTTACATCACGCACAAGCTCGATGAACTGCCAGCCATCGCCGATGACCTCACCGTGCTGCGCGACGGACAGTTCGTAGGCACAAAGCCCGCCGGGGCCGTCACCCAGGGAGAAATCGTCCGCATGATGGTCGGGCGCGATTTGTCGGAATTGTATTCGCGCCAGCCGGCGGCGCGCGGCAAAGAAATTTTGCGCGTGGAAAATTTGAGCCTTGCCCATCCGGACCAGCGCGATGACTTTCTCGTGCGCGACGTTTCCTTTGAACTGCATCGCGGGGAAGTGCTCGGCATTTTCGGCTTGATGGGCGCCGGCAGGACGGAATTGCTCGAAACCCTGTTCGGCCTGCACCCGCACCGCGCGGATGGAAAAATCACTCTGGACGGCCGGCCCGTCTGGTTCCGTTCGCCGCGCGAGGCGATTGACGCCGGGCTGGTGCTTGCGCCCGAGGACCGCAAGCGCGACGGTCTGGTCCTCTCGCTCAACGTCGCGCACAACACCAGCCTCGCCTGCCTCCGCCAGACGGAGACCTTCGGTCTGCTCAACGCTCGGCGCGAAACCGCGCTCGCCGAAAACTACGTCCAGCGCCTGCGCATCAAGACGCCCTCCACGCGCCAGCTCACACGGAACTTGAGCGGCGGCAACCAGCAAAAAGTTGTCCTCGCCAAGTGGCTCGCCACGAAACCCAAGGTGTTGCTGCTCGACGAACCGACCCGCGGCATTGACATCAATGCCAAGAAGGAGATTTACGCGCTCATGGACGAACTCGCCGCCGCCGGCCTCGGCGTCCTGCTCGTCTCGTCCGAGCTGCCGGAAATCCTCGCGGTGGCCGACCGCATCCTCGTCATGTGCGAGGGCCGGCGCACGGCGGAATTTACCCGCGCCGCCGCCGGCGAGGAAAACATCATGCAGGCCGCGCTGCCGAAAAATTGACCATGAAACCCCGGACCAAGGAAATTCTCGCCACGTTCCAGAGCGTCATCGCGCTCGTCGTGATGATCGTCGCCGTGAGCCTTGCCTCGGACAAGTTCCTGACCATGGAGAACGGGATGAACGTCCTGCGACAAATCTCCATCAACCTATGCCTCTCCCTCGGCATGACGCTCGTCATCTTGAGCGGCGGCATTGACTTGTCCGTAGGCTCGGTGCTGGCGTTTTCCGGCGCGATTGCCGCCGGCCTATTGAAGAATGGCGTCGCCGTGCCCGCGCTCGGTGTCGCGCTGCAATTCACCGTGTCCGGCGCCATTTTCGCCGGGCTGCTCGCCGGGCTGTTCTTCGGCTGGGCCAATGGATTTGTCATCACCCGGTTCCGCCTGCCGCCGTTCGTCGCCACGCTCGGCATGTTGAGCATCGCGCGCGGCGCCACGCAACTTTGGACCGGCGGTTTTCCCATCACCGGCCTCGGCCCGCAATTCGGCGCCCTTGGCACCGGCCATTTCCTCGGCGTGCCCATGCCCGTGTGGATTTCCGGCGCGCTCGTTGCCGTGTTTGTGCTGGTCACGAAAAAAACCCGCTTCGGACGTCACCTTTACGCCGTCGGCGGCAACGAACGCGCCGCCCAGCTCACCGGCCTGAACCTGAACCGCATCAAAGTCGCCGTCTATGCGCTCGGCGGGCTGCTCGCCGGCGTCGGCGGACTCCTGCTGACGGCGCGGCTCGATTCCGCCACGCCCAACGCAGGCCTCGGCTACGAACTCGACTCCATCGCGGCGGTCGTCATCGGCGGCACATCGCTTTCCGGCGGACGCGGCTCCATCCTCGGCACCGTGCTCGGCTGCCTCATCATCGGCGTGCTGAACAACGGCCTGTTTCTCCTGAACGTCTCGCCCTTCTGGCAGCAGGTCATCAAAGGTATCGTCATCCTAGCCGCGGTGGCTGCGGACAAGATGGGTTCACGGCGGGAATAATATTTAACGGAGCATTACTGGCATTTCCAATTCAGTCGACCGAGAAACTATCGGTGAAAGATCCAGTGACGATTTCGCGTGATTGACCAGGGCGGTTATTGCTTTGCGGGAACATTCGTTATGGAAGGAGCGTTGGTTCGAATTGACAGTTTTTGGAGTGCAGCAAGAATTCTTTTATCTTCTCGCACGTCCACCCAAGTATTCGTGAAGCCAAACATGGCTAGATATTCTGGACTTAGTCGCGTAATCATTATTTTAAACTTCACATCGTTGGTTGCACTGACGGACAAAAACGCTGGGCCGTCAGGCCACACGAAAGGCACCATGTATCCTGACGAAGAATAAGACGACGAGAATATGCCGACATAGACTCGTTCTCCTGAGGCAACCAAAACGAAAGGTGTATCAGGCCCGCACAAATGGTATCCTATATAACCCGACTCATACGTAAATGGCCTCCCGTCAAATCCGTCCATCTTATAGAGATTGCTAGACAGCCGTTTTGCAGCTTCAGCAGTGATTACAAATGTATGATTAGACCAGTCGAACTCCCTAAGGTCCGCGTCTGATAGAATAGGTGTTGGCATAAGCCTTAACCCATCCGGCACGATGTTAGTATTAACAAGCGCATCACTAGGAATCGTCTCCGCTAACAAATAAAAGGAGAGGTAGTTTGTTGGTTGTTCCCCACCGAACGCCATCCGGCTGAAGCAGATCGCCAGCATTATCAGATAGTATCTCATAATCAGTTTCGAAATAGTCTATAATCCAAATACTTCGCCAACACACTACCTCGAGAAACAAACAGCATTTACGCTTGAATTGAGATTACGTCAATAACCTTATTTTCACATTTTTCATCTGACCAACTAATTGCTCCCGTTAATTTTTCTCCAGCGGCTTGCTCGTGATCAAACCAATCCCGCGGCCCTCGGTGATGACGCCGTTTTTGCCCGGCACGGCGCAGTAGAACAGATAGGACGTGTCGTTCCTGGGATTGTAAACCAGCGAGGTCTTGTACGCGTAGCGTTTGTCGAGGCCGCTCGGATTTCCGCCGGATTTGTAAAGTGGTTCGGGATCGGCCGTCCAGTGAACGAGGTCGCGCGAGAACGCAATCATGATGTGCGCCCCGCCGTGGCCGACGCCAAAGTAAAACATCGTCCAGTGGTCGCCGTCGCGATACACCTTCGGGTCGGAGGCAAATCCCGCGTCGAAGCCGCCGGGCTGGTTGCGGATGACGGGGTTCGCGGGATAATGGATCCAGTGCGTCAAATCGGTTGAGAAAGCGACGCCGGTTTGTTCGTGGCTTTTGTGCGCGGCATTGTAGAAGTCGAAGAACTGCCCGCGATCTTCCACGAGCCACGGCATGTAAATGCGATTGGTCTCCCATTCGCCGCAATCGGGGTCGTGAATGGAAAGCACCAGGTTGTCCGTCGCGCGACTCCAGTTCAAGCCATCGTTGCTCATGGCCAGACCCTGCCCGTCGGGATGAAGCTCGTAGCCGCCTTGCTGCGCATACGCGCCGTAGAGTGTCCAGAATTTCCCGTCGCGCTTTTTCAACACGCGCGGCGCTTTCAGGTCGTAGGACTCCAGCAGAAATCCGCCGATGGTGCGCCCCCCGTGGTCGAATTCATTCGTGGGCCCGTAACCCATCGCCAGCCGGTAATTGCCCCAATCAACCAGGTTCGTGCTCTCGGCGATGTAGGATTGATAACCCGCGCCATCAAACGCGACGAAGCTCATATACCATTTGTCGTCACCGGGAATTTGAAACACGGTCGGAATGTCCGTGCCAAGAATGTTCGTCGCGCCCGGCAGCGGCGGCGTGGCCGGTATGACATGGTCGGGCCAGTAATGCCAGTTGCGAAAGGGCGCGGACCAGTTCGAAACCGTCTCGTTGTCAATTGAGTAGCGGTCTGGTGAAATAGAATTGGTCGGTTCGCCGGCAGCCGATGCCGTCAAACCCGCGAGGCATAATGCGGTAATGAGTTCTTGCAGTTTCATCTTTGTGTCCTCTATGGTTTTTCGGTTAATTGTCTTTCACCGGCCGCCTCCGCCAATAATTCGCCAGCACTGAGCCGGACACGTTCATCCACGGACTGAAAATGGCCGCCGCCAATCCCACCGTGCCCAACTTGCCCATGGCGCCCGCCAGACCCGAGGCCATGCCGCCGTTTTGGAGGCCGACTTCGAAGGCGATGCTCCGCGCGGAATTTTTGTCCAAACCCGCCCCGCGGCTCAACCAGTAACCGAAAAAATATCCCGCCGCGTTGTGCAGAGCCGCCGCGAGAAACAAAAGTCCGCCGACCTTGAGCAAATTGTCGCGCCCGGCAGCGGTCGTTACCGTGGTGAAATAGACGATGCCGACCATGGACAAGACCGGCATCCAGCTGTCCAGCCGCGTGAACCATCGCGTCAGCCAATGATAAACCGTGCCGATGACAAATGCGCTCAACAAAAATCCGGCAATGCCGATGAACCCCAGCGCGCCTCCGGCAAATTGCGTCTGCAACCATCCCCAGCCACCGGACGCGAGAAACGCCAGCCAGGCCGCGCCGAAAATCGCGAGTCCCAAAACGATTTTACGTCCGCGTTCCGGCGCGTGTTTCAAATAATCGTGCAACAGCGCCGCGCCGATGGGCACGAGGACAATCTTGATAATTTCCATCATCATGTTGAAGTAGCTGACGGGAACGTATTGATTCGCCAGCAATTTCATCCAGAACGGCGTCATGAGCGGCGCAATCATCGTTGTGACGGCCGTGACCGTGACGGACAGGGCAAGATTCGATTTCGCGATGTAGGCCATGACGTTTGATGCGAGGCCGCTCGAGCACGAGCCGATGAGGATGATGCCCGCCGCGATTTCCGGCTCGAAATGAAAAGTCTTTACGAGCGCGAGTCCGACCAGCGGCATCACGGTGAAATGACAGAGAATGCCGATCAAGACGCCGCGCGGTGATTTCGCCACGCCTGCGAAGTCGCGCAAACTCATTTGCGTGCCCATGCCGAACATGACCGCCTGCACGACGACGAGGATGATCCATTTGTCGCGCAGATTGACATTGCCCCAATTCGTGAACGCCGCCGGATAAATCATTGCCGCCGTCACCGCCGCGATAATCCACGCGGTAAACTGGTAGCCACGAAAGTTTTTGGAGAAGCGCAGGCTGATGGCGAGAGCGACGGTGGCGAGAACCGGCAACGGTTGCCAGAGCGAATTCATGATTTGTCAGTTCAGAACATCCGACAACAAAGCTCCAAGCACCAACATCCAAGCTCCAGAGAAATCTTAAACATCAAGCACCAAGACAGTATTCGCGCGTTGGTGTGAAGTTTGGAGCTTGGTGCTTCTCTGGATGTTGGAGCTTGGAATTTGGAGCTTCATTTCATAAAACCGTCGCCAGATAATCCACCGCAATGCCCGGACTCGCCAGAATCGGCACGCGTTTGTTTTCAGGCGAGAGCGTGTCCACGACCCGCGCCATCGAGGCCTGCGCGAGCACAATCACGTCCACTTGCTTCGACAATTCCTTCAACGCCGCCGCAACCTTTGTGTCATGGGTTGCCGCGTCCCCGCTCATCAACGCGTCGAACGCGCCTTCGCACAGGCGCGACTTGAGTTCGATTTGTTTTCCGGCAACTGCGGCGCGGCGTTGAATCAAATCTGCCGTTGGTTCCAATGTCGTCCGCAACGTGGCGATGACGCCGATTTTCTTACCGGCTCGCACCGCCTGATCCGCCATTGGCTGATCCACGCGCAAAACCGGCACGCCGATGAGTTTCGCCGCTGCTTCCACCGCGGGACCGATAGATGAGCACGTCACCATGATGTAATCCGCGCCCGCCAACTCGGCGGATTCAAGGTAGCTGGCGACGCGCCGCGCGATGGTCGGCGTCAGGCTGCCGCTGGCGATGATACCTTTGACGAGGCTGTCGTCGGCGATGTTGAAGACGTTCACGCCGGGCAATTTTTCTTTGCACAACTGCGCGAACACCGGCACCAGCGTCGCCGACGTGTGAACGAGTCCGAGAGTTTTTAGTTTCATAATCAAATGGTCCCGCGCTTCACGATGCCAAAATAATTTTCCCCACCGACCTGGCCGCCTTTGAACACTACTTCCAAACCGTCAGCAGGCGAATCGGGCGCAAACGCCCGGCACAACGGCGCGCCCGGTGTCAGCGGCGCAATCATCTCCAACGCCTTAATGCCCAACGCCCGCGCCGCAAAACTCGACGTGTCCCCGCCGGCGATGCACAAGCGACGAACTTTGGATTGCGCGAGCGCGCCGCGCAGAATTTTTCCCAGCGCCGTGCCAAGAATCTTTGCGGTGTTATTTTTTAACTTTGCTGCGATGCGTTTGTCCGAGCGGCTGCGTGTTGTGTGAACAATCACGCTGCGTCCGGTCTGCAAAAATCTTGCCGTTGCTTCCGTCGCGCGCCGGATTTCTTTCTCAGATTCTTTCGACGCCACAGCATTTGCATTGAGCGCGACTTCTGTGAAACCGTGTTTCAAAGACCAAGTAATTTGTTTTTCCATCACCGACGAGCAACTGCCCGAACCGATGAGGAGTTGAGTGTAGGACAGGCGTCGCGCCTGTCTCAATTTAAGCCGACCCAAGTTAGAGACAGGCGCGACGCCTGTCCTACGTTGCCAATACGCCGCCAACGCCGTTTCAACCCCCGACGAACCGACGGAGAACAACGGTCGTTTTGCACTGGCAAATTCATCAATCAACCCGCCGATGCGGTTCAACTGTTCCGCGTAAAGCGCGTCGAACAGAACTACGTCGGGCTTGTCCGCAAGAATCTTTTTTAGCGCGTCGCGGGCTTCTCTTTCCGGCAGCGCGATTTTCAAAATGTCGAACAGCGCAATTTTCTTCCTGGTCTGCCTCGCCAGATGCAGACGCAAATCGGCTTCCGTCATGGGCGTGACCGGATGTCGGCTGATGGACGGATGCCGATCGAGCCGGTGTATCTCGCCGTTGCTGCCGATGCCAAAGCGGGCGAAATGTATTCCAAAAACTGTGTAGCGTCCGAGCGCCGGCGCGGCGACGAGCAGCGGCACGAACGGCGCGCGGAAAATTTCCGTTGCGATGTCAATGACGCGGCCTATGCTGCCGACGGTCGGCGAGGAATCAAATGTGGAGCAGACTTTGTAATGAACGTGGCGCGCGCCGAATTCCTTTAATTTTTTCAACGCTGGTCGCAATGCCTTTTCCATCGCGGCTGGGGTCATCGAACGCGTCATGCCTGCAACGCCGAAGGCCTGCAAGGCTGGAAATCGCTTCAACTGCGCCGGCGTCGGCGGCTCAACAAACAGCGCCGTGCGAATACCGGCGAGCGCGAGCTGCTCGAGCGCATCGGTCGAACCTGTGAAATCGTCGCCGTAAAATGTGAGAAGGAGTTTGCTCATGCACCCTTCTTTCCAAATTTTTCCACGGATTTCTTCAGTTCCGGATATTTCGCCGCCGCTTGTCCCATCGTCAGTCCTTCGACGGCGGCCTCCCACCATTTTTGCAGCGAGCGCACGCCCGCCGCCGGGCCATCGGGATGCGCCATGATGCCGCCGCCTGCCATATAAAGCAGGTCAATGGTTTTGGTGCGGCGATACGTCTCGCAAGCCTGCCCGCCCCATTGACCCGACGAGATCACGGGAAGAATGGGCACACCGCCAAGAAACGGTTTGAGACAGGCTTCAATCGAGCGCACCACCGAATCGTCGCTCTCCCAAAACTTGTTTGCTATGCCGTTGACGTGAATCTGGTCCACGCCGGCCAGCCGCCAGATTTTTTGATACGCGGGAAATTCTATGCCGAGCAGCGGATGCCGATTTAGCATGCCCCAGCCGTTGCGATGTCCGTGAATGGCCAATGCGCCGCGGTCGCAAATTTTCTTCGCGCCGGCAAGGCCGACGCTGTTCAGTGAAATCATCGCGCACGTGCCGCCAGCGGAGACAATCTTCTCATAATGCCGCTGCATCGCATCGAGTTCGTCGCTGATGTTGAAGGCATACATCACTTTTTTGCCGGTGCGGCCGGCATGGGCGTTAATGACGCGCATGACAGTATCCACGCGCTCGTCGAACGGCGAGTGCGGCGGATCGGCCATTAACTCGTCGTCCTTGATAAAATCAATTCCCGCCTCGGCCAGAGTTTTGACCAATTCCGCCGTCTGCTGCGGCGTCAGGCCGATGCTCGGCTTGATAATCGTGCCGATGAGCGGACGCCCTTCGACCTTCGTCAGGTTGCGATAACCGGCGACGCCAAATTTCGGACCGCGAAAATGCTGCGCGAACGACGGCGGCAATTCCAAATCCATCAGTTTCAAACCGGAGAATTGCGACAGCTCGTAGAGATTTCCCTGAACTGTCGAAACGAGAACCGGCAGGTTGTGACCCATGTTCTTGACGGACCACGAAACAACAACTTCGGCGCGTTGGAATTTTCCGCCGGCACTGCGGCAACCGGGCAGGCTGGGTTCGGTAACGGTTTCCAGCGGCGTGACTTTTTCCACGCGCGCGGCGAAATGCTGCTTCAACTCCTCGGTTTCGCCCGGCACGGCAATGAAGGTGCCCGACGACTGTTCGCCCGCGAGCGAAGCCGCCGCCCTTTCCACGGCCAGCGGCGTTTCGATCAGATAAGTGGCGAAGATTCGTGCCATGCTCGGGTTGGGTTGAGTGTGCGGCTTTCTTGTAACTTATCCAAGCCCGGCGAGTCATCTAAAAACTGCCGAAAGTCTTTTGGAAAGTGCCAGCGCCTTTCACAAGATTGCACCCTGCCGCCGAAAAGCGTAAAACTTTGAGGCGCATGAAATCCCGACATCAGCCAGCACAGAATCTTTTCCGTTTCATCGCATGTCTGTTGTTTGTTTTTTTGGCGGCTTCTTTGTTCGCCGATGCGCCGGATTGGGAAAACGAGCAGGTGCTGCACAGCAACACCGAGCCGCCGCGCGCTACGTTTGTGCCGTTTGCAGCGGTCGAGCAGGCGTTGAACGGCGACTCCACAAACTCACCATTTTATTTCTCGCTGAATGGCGCGTGGAAATTTCATTGGGTCGGAAATCCGGGCGAACGTCCGACAAACTTTTTCCAGACGAATTTTGACGATTCAGCCTGGACGAACATTGACGTGCCGTCGAATTGGGAGATGAAACGCTACGGCACGCCGATTTATCTCGGTTCGGGGTATCCGTTCAAAATTGATCCGCCGCGCGTGACGGACGAGCCGCCGACCAACTGGACGGCGTTCGCGCAGCGCGATCCGGTCGGCTCGTATCGCAAGATTTTTGAGCTGCCGGAAAATTGGAATGGCCGCCGCGTGTTCATTCATTTTGACGGGGTGGACAGCGCATTTTATCTCTGGGTCAATGGTGCTCGCGTCGGCTTCAGCAAGGACAGCCGCACGCCGGCGGAATTTGACCTCACGGATTTCGTGAAGCCCGGCGCGAACCAACTCGCGGTGGAGGTTTATCGCTGGTCGGACGGCAGCTATCTCGAAGACCAGGACATGTGGCGTATGAGCGGGATGTTCCGAAGCGTTTATCTTTACTCGACCGCCACCGCACGCATCCGCGATTTCACCGTGCGCATGGATTTGGATTCCGATTATCGCGATGCGATGCTGCAAATCAAACCAGAGCTGGCGGTGAAAAACATTTCGCTCTCGAACTGGACGGTTCGCGCGCAGCTTTTTGATGCGGGCAAAAATCCAGTGTTCACAAAAGAGTTGAGTCACGATGCCGGGGAGATTTTGAATTCCGATTTCGGCGCGAAAATTCTCGATGACCGGACGCCGCAGCGCGGCGAACCCAAATTCGCCTGGCTTGAAGCCAAAGTGAAAAATCCCGCGAAGTGGACGGCGGAAACGCCCATTCTTTACACGCTGGTTCTGACATTGAACGGCGAAAGCGGAAAAGTGATTGAAGCAGACAGTTGCCAGATTGGTTTTCGGAAAGTTGAAATCCGCAACGGACGTTTTCTGATAAACGGTCAACAGATCCGGTTTCGCGGTGTAAACCGGCACGAAATTGATCCTGACACCGGCCACGCGCTTTCGACGGAGCGGATGGTGCAGGACATCACGCTGATGAAGCAGGCTAACATCAACGCCGTGCGAACCTGCCATTATCCCGACGACCCGCGCTGGTATGACCTTTGCGACCGCTACGGCCTTTACGTTTTGGACGAGGCGAACATCTGCACACACGGCACGCGCGGTTTGCTGGCGAACGATCCACACTGGGCGGGCGCGTTTTTGGATCGCGCCATCCGGCTGGCCGAACGCGACAAAAATCATCCATCTGTCGTCATTTGGTCAATGGGCAACGAATCCGGTTACGGCCCGAATTTCGCGGCGATTTCCGGCTGGCTGCATGAATTTGATCCGACACGCCCGGTGCATTACGAAGGCGCGCAGGACGCGACGAACGATCCGCCGACGGTGGACATCATCGGACGATTTTATCCGCGTCTGACGACGGAAACTTACGCGAGGCCGGACGACCCATGGAATTTGCGCTGGGAGAAATGTTTGGAAATTGCGCGGCGCACAAACGACAACCGGCCCGTGCTCGCAACCGAATATGCGCACGCGATGGGCAATGCCGTCGGCAATTTACAGGATTATTGGAACGAGATTTATTCCAATCCGCGAATGCTGGGCGGTTTCATCTGGGAATGGTGCGATCAGGGTTTGCACAAAGAATTGCCGGACGGAAACATTGTTACCGCATTCGGCGGCGATTTTGGCGATGTGCCAAATCACGGTGGCTTTTGCATCAAAGGCCTGGTTAGCGCCGAACGCGACGTTTTCCCGAAATACTGGGAGGTGAAGAAAGTGTATCAGCCAGTGGCGATTGAGCCGGTGAATTTGAAGCCCGGAAAAGTCGCGGTGAAGGTCACGAACCGGAATTCGTTTTTGAAGTTGAGCGAATATGAAGCGCGCTGGTCCGTCACGGGCAGCGACGGGACGGTATTCCAATCGGGCGACTTGCCACCGGTGGATTGCGAGCCGGGAAAACAAGTTGAAATCAAAATTCCCGTTGGAAAAATTCAAAATTCAAAACCCGGCGAAGAATTCTGGCTGCGCGCCAGTTTCCACACGCGGACGAATTCATTGTGGTCGCCGGGGGGATTTGAAGCGGCCTGGCAACAGATGAAACTGGATGTCAAAACTCCGCCGCCTCCCAAAATAAAAACCGGATATTTCCCAGCACTAACTGTGCGTGAAGACGATTCGGAAGTGCTTGTAGGAAACACGAATTTTTCGGCCGGCTTCAGCCGCAAAACCGGGATGTTGACTTGGTATGCATTCAACGCTGTTCCCGCCAACTGGGCAAGCGGCTTTGACGGCGGCGAATTTCTCGCGTCCGAACCGGCTCAAAACTTGAACGGGCTGCAAGTCTGGCGCGCGCCGACGGACAACGACAAAGGCTTCGGCAAATGGCTCGCGCGCGATTGGCGTGAAGCTGGCCTGACCAATTTGACCCGGCAGGTGGATTCATTCGAAGTGCGACAGACAAAATCAAATGAGGTTCAAGTCATCGCCGTCGTCACCAGCCGTGCGGCGGAAGGCGGAATCAAATTGAAAACCATTTGGATCGTCCGCAACGATGGCACGCTGGACATGGACGCGCGGTTCGAGCCATTCGGGAAATTGCCGTTGTTGCCGCGCATCGGTGTCCGTTTCGTCATCGAACATTTTTATGACCACCTGCAATGGTATGGGCGGGGACCGTTGGAAAATTATTCAGACAGAAAGGAAAGCGCGGACATGGGCGTCTGGTCGGATTCGGTGGACGGGCAGTATGTGCCTTATGTCCGGCCGCAGGAAAATGGAAACAAGGAGGACGTGCGCTGGCTGACGCTGACCGACACGAACACCGCCTCGGCACACGCACGCGGTGGAATCGGCGATGGCCTGCGGGTTGAGACGTTGGGCGCTCCATTTTCATTTTCAGCATTGCATTTCACAGCTCAAGATTTGTCATCCATGCGTCACGATTATGAATTGAAGCCGCGACCGGAAATTATTTTGTCGCTCGACGCGAAACAATCCGGCCTGGGCAACAGCAGTGCGGGGCCGGGTGTTTTGGAAAAGTTTTCCGTGCTGCCGCAAAGTTACCGGCTGCATTTGTGCTTTAGTCCGGCAACAGCGGGGAATTATTGAAACCGGATGTCCACTGACTTAACCGCCATGAAGCCAAGTGCGCAAAAAGGAGAATGAAATTTCAATGACTTGGACGAAATCTGTTCTTTTGTCGGCGTGTCCTAAAATTTTACAAGATGTCCGAAAATTGGACATTTCAGATGGCGCTGAAGTCCTGCAAAGACCGTGTCTGCTTCAAATTCACGCCTATTAGGCGATGAGGGCGGAAGAACAAGTCAATGGATCCTATCTGCTGGACTTTGGCATCGGGTATGCTTAAGCTAATCCACAGTTGCGG
>PLZL01000266.1 GCA_003152145.1 Limisphaerales bacterium | reverse complement strand
GTGGTTCGCAGTTTGAGGAGGCATTTTGACAGGATTGACGGGACGTTTTTTTCGAATCCTGTTCCTCCTGTCAAAAAGTGCGCGGTTCAGGCGTGAAATGATCGTTGCCTCCGCCCATGGGGTGAAGACCCCATGGAAAACCTGTTGCGGTGTGTTATCCTACCAGCATGAATTTATTATTACTCATGGTTGTTCTGCTNNCGGCGGGTTTTACTTTGGCGGTCCCATCATCGGCGGTGGCGGGCTTGGCTTGGTTTTGCTGATATGCCTCGTCGTCTATTTCGTGGGCGGGTTCCGTCCGAAAAGCTCATAGCCGGCGCGTGCGGGCTTGTTGCTGACACGTCCACTCTCCAGAGTGCTGTTTTGGGCGAACAGACAAAGCCACTGGCACACGCTCACGACCTGGCCATGCGGGATGCCGACCTAGAAACGATGATCCCAAGGCGCGACACACTCGACCGTTCACTGCACCTGAGCAGAGCATCGCTGGAAAACGGATGAATTTGGATTCAACGATGCTGTTCATCGATAAGAACGGGAACCAGCCATGAGTGCCCCGGTTTCAAAACCCCGGCATACAATTTCCGTGCGCGACTTGGTTGAGTTTGTCCTGCGGCAAGGCGATCTCGGCGGCGAGCGTGAGTTTGTCGGCTCCGACCGGGCCCTCGCCGGCATTCGTGGCCACCAGAAAATCCAACGTTCGCGCCCGATGGGTTATCTCACCGAACTTCCTGTGGAATATCGGGTGGAAGCGGATGAATTCACGTTGCAAATCCGGGGACGGATTGATGGTTTGCTCATCACGTCCCAACAAGTGTTGCTGGAGGAAATCAAAACCGTCCAAGGAACGTGGGATCACAAAGCCGATCCCCTGCACTGGGCGCAGGCAAAATTTTACGGATTCATCCACGCGCAGAAAGACGCCTTGAAGGAACTCGTCGTTCAACTCGTGTATCTGGAGTTGCCCGCCGGCAAGGTGACCGCCTTTCGCCAGAAATTTTCATTCGCTGAATTGTCTGATTTCTTCGCCACCACCACCGCCGTATATGTGGACTGGCTGCGCGAACGCCATCACTGGTGCCTCGCCCGCGATGCCTCCATCGCTTCGCTGGCTTTTCCGTTCCCCAATTATCGTCCGGGGCAGCGCGAGCTGGCCGTCGCCGCCTATCGCCTGCTCGCCAATGGCGGACGACTTTTTCTCGCCGCGCCGACCGGCATCGGCAAGACCATCTCCGTGCTTTTCCCAACGGTCAAAGCACTGGGCGAGGGAAAACTCGAACGCATTTTTTACCTGACCGCCCGCACGGTCGGACGCGCAATCGCCGAGAAGGCGCTGGTGGATCTGCGCCGGGCCGGATTGAAGCTGCGCGCCGTGACGCTCACCGCCAAAGAAAAAGTCTGCTTTCGCGAAGGGCGTCCCTGTGATCTCCTGACGTGCCCGCTCGCCCTGGGGTATTACGACCGCGTCAAACCCGCGATCCGCGAGGCCTTGGAACAGGAGGAAATCACCCGCGCCGTTCTCGAAGAAGTCGGCCAGAAACATCAGGTGTGTCCCTTCGAGCTTTCGCTGGACGTCTCCATGTGGGCTGACGCCATCATCTGCGATTACAATTACGTTTTTGATCCGCAGGTTTATCTGCGCCGGCACTTCGCCGAGGACGGCGGCGCATACGTTTTCCTCGTCGATGAAGCGCACAATCTTGTGGACCGAGCACGTGAGATGTTCTCCGCCGACCTGGAGGGCCGGGAGATTCTGGACGTCAGGCGCGCCGTGAAACAGGCAGCGCCGCGTTGCACCAAAGCATTGGCTCAATTGCACGCGGCTATGCGGAAATTGGTCAGCGCCACTGAATCAACCAAGGAATCGTTTGAGGCATCGAATCACTCCGTCGAACTCAATTTGTTTCCAGCGAAAACCGCGACGAGCCGGGATGATGAAAACGGCGTCAGCACGAGCCTCGAATTTCCCGATAGTTTAATTGAGCCACTGGAAACCGCGCTGGAGGAGGCTGAGTGCTGGCTGGTCAAGAACCAGCCGGCCGAGTTTCGCGAAGCCTTGCTTGCGCTGTATTTCCGACTGCATTCGTTCCGGCGCACCGCCGAACTTTACGATGAGCGCTTCGTAACCATCATCAAAAGCGACCTTGCAATGAAGGTGCGCCTGTTTTGTCTGGATCCTTCCCTGTTGCTCCGGAAGGCGCTGGCCCGCGGCAAGGCGGCCATCTTCTTCTCCGCCACCCTCACGCCGGTAGACTATTATCGCACCCTGCTGGGCGGAGCACCGGAGGATCACGTGCTGCAATTGTCCTCGCCATTCCCCTCCGAAAATCTGGCGGTGCTGATTCAAGACCGCATCCAGACCAATTTCAAGGGCCGGACGGAATCACTGGGAGACGTCGTGGAGGCGATCGGAACGTTGGTGCAGGGACGACGCGGCAACTACTTCGTCTATTTTCCCTCGTATCAATACCTTAACGACACGCTCCAGGCGTTTCAGATTCGCTATTCGTCAGTCCCCGTGCTTGTGCAACGCCCGGGAATGACCGAGGCGGAACGCGACGCATTCCTCGCCGCCTTTTCGATTGAGCATGGCGAAATGCTCGTCGGCTTCGCCGTGCTGGGCGGGATCTTCGGCGAAGGCATTGATCTAGCCGGCGAGCGCCTGATCGGGGCGGTCATCGTTGGAGTTGGCCTCCCACAACTGAGCGTCGAACGAAACCTGATTCGGGATTATTTCCAACAGCAGAATACGGCGGGATTTGAATACGCTTACACCTTTCCCGGCATGAACCGCGTGCTCCAAGCCATCGGGCGGGTCATCCGCTCGGAAACGGATCATGGCTTGGTGCTGCTTATTGACGCGCGCTTCAATGAGACGCGCTATCGGCGCCTCTTCCCGGCCTGGTGGAAATATTTGCGGGTCCGGCACACAGACGGATTGCGGGAAGCCATCGGCA
>PLZL01000405.1 GCA_003152145.1 Limisphaerales bacterium | reverse complement strand
CGAAATTCAATATGGTGGAGGCGGCGGGAGTTGAACCCGCGTCCCTGACAAATTTACCAGCCGCGACTACATGCTTAGTCCGGAGAGGGTTTTCTGCTGTGCGATGGCGTCCGGACTCGAATCGCACTGCCTAGTCCGCATGGAATTTTCTCGGCCAACGGCGCGCGGTCCCCGCCGTCAACCATGCCTGCTATGGCGTCCGTCCACTGTAGCAGGTGTCCAGTGGCGGACGTCGTGGCCTTAGGCCGCGAGGGCTAATTCTTCGTTAGCTGTTTTGTTTGATGCGATGATTAACGAGGCCAACGCATCGTCCTCGGCATGCCGCCTCTGGCGCATTCCCCAGGTCGAAACCGGTGCGCCCCCATCATTTCGGCAGGAATATAATCCCCCAATTTACCGCGCGGGTCAAGTGTCAGCTTCCCGTTGCGTCAATTGAAGTCATGCGGCGGATTTCCAACTCGTCGTAGCGCCTCTGAATTGAATGCAGGTTCAAGAAGAAAACCAGAATGAGGATGACGCCCGGAAGCAGCAGCGCATACCAAACAGCGTAGGGCTGCTGGAACACCACCGCAACAAGTCCGGCAATCGTCAAAAGAATTCCCAGCGCGATAAAACATTTGACCGCAGCCAGGACGAAATTTCTCGCGTTGCCTTTTGAGACAAGCCAGCCGATCAGGCCGCCAAGACAGCCAATCAAGGAACCGCCAATCCCGCCAAACAAGCCGCCTTGTTGCGGCGACCACCAACTGTTGAAACTGTCCACCGCGCCCAGGAGTTTTATCGGACGAAGGTAAACCGTTCCGTTTGTCGGCATAGAAAGCTTGAGTTCCAGTCGCGTTGGCAGACCATTCAAGAAGCGCATATCAGTTGAAAACTCATAAGGCTTCCAATTCGATGTGCCGTCGAAGTAAAAGCCTTGTCTGTTAGTGCTTTCGTCACCACCGGAAACTTCCGGCGGAATGCGCGCCAATAACATCATGCTAGCTGATTCAGAAGTTGTGCTGCGTCTGATTCCAAAACTATTAGTATGCTCGACGAGCTTATCACCAACATTTTCATATTTCATTTCACATAAAATGGAACCCGCCTTGGCAATGAGCGATGAATTGGTAATCGTTAACAACGCGACTTCCAGCGGCGCGTTGTTGGTATTTTTGATTTTCAAGACCGAAACTCCGTTCGTCGAAAATATCTCGCTGCCGGACAGCTCCGGTTGCAGTTTTGAATCCTGCCAATCAAAGACGCGCAGGGTTTTTTGCCACGCCTGCGCCGGTTGCGCCTGTGCGGCGGCGGACGAAACAATCCACAACATCAAACTGATTTGAATCAAGTTTTTCATTTTGCGCCTTTCCTTTGATTTTGATAGGCGGTCAGCAGTTTCTTGAAAACCTGCGAATCCAGTTTGCCGTCGGCGAAGTGCGCCCGGAGCTGGCGCTCGAAATCGTCGTCAATNNATTTTGACTTTTTCAATCAGCCGGTCGAGGCGCAGCCGGAGCGTCGGGTAGGAAACACTGTAAGCGTCCGCCAGATCCTTGAGCGAACCGGAAAAAAGGATGAACCGCTTGATGAAGGCCAGATCCTCGTCCTCAAGAAAATCCGCCCAGTGCTTTTTGCCGGAATCGCTCATTTAATAAAATTGATTTGTCCTTTCGTTTTATACAACTCAATAATGTTAAAGTCAACATCAATTTTATTGAATTTTTACGGCACAACAAAAACGAGGCCGGGCTTTCTCCCAACTTTGCCCTGCTTCAGCTTCTTCAATCTTCGTCCAATTCAAAAATGTCTTCGATTTTCGATTTGAATAGGCGGGCGACCTTGAACGCCAGTGGCAGACTCGGATCGTATTTCTCCGTTTCGATGGCGTTGACGGTTTGCCGCGAGACGCCGAGTTTGTCGGCCAGATCGGATTGCGACCATTCCCTGGCCGCGCGCAGTTCGCGCAATTTGTTTTTCATTTGAAGCGGCGGGTGAAAATCATTGTGCCGAGCATGTAGAAGCAGGTCAGCGGCACAGCCTGCAGCCACCAGGAGTGCCAGTTCAGCAGCCACCATTCACTCCGGACAACACCCCACTCACCCAAGGGGTGCAATGCCATGTCCAGATAGAGCGTCGCGGAAATTGCAAAGAGACAAACTTTGAGTGTTATCTGGCGGTCCAGCTCGTCCATGCCGTGCAGCCATCGCCCCAAGCTCCGAACATACAACAGCGCCGGCAACACCGGACACAGTGCGATGATGGCCCGCAACGCAACCGGCCAGTTATTGGCATCCTCATGGAAATGAACCAGTAGATCGCCTGCACCCGACAAGAAAATCGCCGCAAAAGCCCAGTGATTCACTCTCCATTGAGCCCGCAGGGAAAATTCTCCCGTTCTGGGATCAACTTCGCCAGGAAGATTTGGTTTGTTATTCATAAAAATTCATTTGTAGCGGCGTTTAAAGATGGCGTAGCCGAGAAAGTAAAAGGCCAGCACCAGCGAAATTGGGAAACTGGCCGATTGCAGACTGGCTTGAAAAACGCCCGCCTTGTCCAAAAGATCCCGGGCCGTGACCACAAAGAGCGTCACGACGGTTGCGAAGAGACACGCTTCCTGCGTCAGCCGGCGATGCATTTCGTCCATGCCGTGCACCCAGCGCAAAAAACTCCGCGCCCAAAGCAGCGCCGGGACTATTGGCGCCAGCGCGATAATCGCCCGCAATGCAACGGGCCAGTTTTTATGAATAGGGAGCAGCACGTCGCCTGCCCAGGACAGGAGCATGGCCACGAAGGCCCAGGTGTTTGCTTTCAGGTTCGCCCGCAAGGAATAACTCGGGCCGAACATGATTTCTTCCGGAAGGTTTGGTTTAGTATTCATGCCACCAATGTAAAGCATTCTTGTCATATGTCAAGCATGCTTTACATTAAAGTTCCAGTAAAATGAAGCCGGACTTTCAAACCGCGTGCCGGCTTGTTGAAGGGGTTGTAAACCATAAGGTAGCACCTGCGTCTCGCGGGTTGTTTCAGGCGTCCCGCCTGAAACCGGAACCACAAAACTGAAACGGCAGATTTTTCCCAATCCTGTGAACTTCCGGACGATGGCAAACTCCATGAGGCGGGACGCCGCATGGAACCCGCCGGAGGCGGGTGCTACCTCACAAAATCAACCGGCAAATTCAATTCGCCACCTTTGGTGCGTTCCTCAAATCCAAACAAAACGCGGCTGAAATCTCTTCCAGCCGCGTTCGTTTATCCGTTTGTAGGGCCGCGCTGCTGCGCGTCCTGGCCGACCAGCAGGTCGGCCCCTACCATTTTAATAATCCATTCCGCCCATGCCGCCCATTCCACCGCCGCCACCGCCCATCGGAGCCGGCTTTTCCTTTTCCGGAAGGTCGGTAATCAGGCATTCGGTCGTCAGCAACAGGCCGGCGATTGAAGCCGCGTTTTGCAGCGCGGTGCGTGTGACCTTCTTCGGGTCAACGATGCCGGCTTTCACGAGGTCCTCGTATTCGCCCGTGGCGACGTTGTAACCTTCGTTGCCCTTGGCCTTCTTGACCGCTTCGACGATGACGCTGCCTTCCACGCCGGCGTTCGCCGCCAGCGCGCGGAGTGGGGACTCGATGGCGCGCTTCACGATGCCGATGCCAATCACTTCGTCCTCGTTCGCGCCCTTGACTGCGTCAATCACCGACTGGCAGCGGAGCAGTGCCACGCCGCCACCGGCGACAATGCCTTCCTCGACTGCCGCGCGGGTTGCGTGCAACGCGTCTTCGACGCGCGCCTTCTTTTCCTTCATNNATCTGACGGCGGATTTGATTCACGCGGCCCTGGATGTCGCTCGATTTGCCGTTGCCCTCGACAATCGTCGTGTTTTCCTTGTCAATCACCACGCTCTTGGCGCGGCCGAGGTCGGCCAGTTCGATGCTCTCGAGCTTGATGCCGAGGT
>PLZL01000119.1:21560-29600 GCA_003152145.1 Limisphaerales bacterium | reverse complement strand
GCAATTCAATTTCCTTGCCTGGTTTTGCCTGAAACGTGGCTACGACTGTGATGTGTTTTGCGCTCATAAATTTTCAGCGTTGCAATCGGTAAAAGTTCGGCGTGTTCGTCGTGGAGATTACCAGCGACCAGCGGTCATTGGCAAGCGCGGGTGAAAGTCCGTTCGTCGTCCAAACCTGCCCGGCGAGGTTGGTGGTGGTTTGCAGCGCGAAGCCGGCCGCCCATGACGGCCATGACAGCGTGAGGCCGGCGGCGGAGTTTGATTGCACCAGCTTGACCGGCAGCGCGAGCGCGTCGGGGCCAAATTTGTAATCGGTGGCGATTTCTTCCTCCGTGAGGCGTCCGTCGTAGAGGCGCAGTTCATCAATCGTCGCATTCAGATATGCATCCAAGCTGAACAGCGAGCGCCCGATGAACGACCAGGCGGTGCTCACGGATGTGAACGCCGGCCACGCACTGCTCAAAGTCTTTTCCAGCGCGCCGTTCGTATACACCGCCGCATAATTGTTCGCCGGGTCAACGATGCAAACGACGTGCAGCGCGCGGTTGTCAAGCGTGCCGGTGATATCGAAAGTGGTCGTGGTGCTTGTTTTCATTTCCATGCGCTGTCCGTTGGTCGAGGTGTGCGGGCTGAAGAAAAAATAATTTTGTCCGCTGCTGCCGGAGATGTTGCCGAAGTCCACGACGCGCGCCCAATTCCCGCTCGTCCCGAGCGTCGCCCAGAACTCCAGCGTCACCGCCGACGAGTCGGAGACGAGTCCGCCGGGGAGATTGACATAGCCGCCGCTCGCGCCGGTGAGGTGGAGCGCATTGTTGGCAATGGTGGCGTTGCCCATGAGCGTGCCGTGCGCCATGCCGATGGAGTCCCACACGTTTGAAGTGTTGGAATTGAAACTGTAGCGGTGCGCCAGCGCCGGATGCGCCCAGGCGAGGTCGCGGATTTCCGCGCCGCCCAACGCGCGCCCGAAAATGCGGAGGGAGTCCACGCGCCCGCTGAAAAACGGGTTGGCGGTGAACGGGCTTTCGCCGACGTAATTGCTGCGCGCGAGCAACTGCCACGGGCGGATGGTTAGCGTGCTGTTTGTGCCGACGGGACTGCCGTTCAGGTAAAGAATTCCCTTCGCGCCGTCAAGCGACACGGCGACGTGGCACCAGGAATTTGTCGGCATGGCCGAAGGCGCATCAATGGTTTGTTCCGCGCCGCCGTTTTTAATGGCGAACCGCATCTTGCCGCTGCTCGCGCGCGGCGTGAGGAAAAGATATTTCGTCGTGTTGCTGCCGAAGTCGAAGACACGCTGCCAGTCCGCGCCGCCATTCCATTTCACCCACGCGGCGAACGTGCTGGCGTTTGCGACGGCAAGCGGGAATGAAACGAAATTCGTCGTGCCGTCCAAGTTGAGGACGTTGCCGCGCGATGGTTCGTTCGTGATGGACGCGCCATTGTGGAGCATGCCGTTATAGAGGCCGAGGTGTTCGCGCGCATCAACGTCGAATGTGTAGAACGCGCTCCAGTCATTCGTCAGCACCGGCCAGTCGTCAGGAGACCAGAAAAGGCGGTTCAATCCGAGTGTGGGCACACCGTTGTTGTTGCCATCGTAATAATGATAGGTGAACCAATTGATGCCATTGTCGTTCAAAATGCCGGCGTGGCCGGGGCCGATAAAGCGCGCGGTGCTTTCCAGAAACATCGAGCCGCCGCCAATCACCAAGTTCACCTCGTTGCGGTCCAGATACGGACCGGTGACGCTGGTGCTGCGGCCGAGGCGGATGTTGTAAGTGCTGTCAATGCCGCTGCAACAGGTGTTCCAGTTCACAAACAAATAGTAATAGCCGCCGTGCTGGTAGAGGTATGAGGCTTCGATGGAACTGTTATAGGCCAGCCACGTGAGCGTTGAATTCGCCGAAATGCGCTTGCCGGTCGCGGGATCAAGTTGCACCAGATAGATGCCGTTCCAATAGGAGCCAAACGTCAGCCACATCGTTCCGTTTGTGTCCATCAGCGGACACGGGTCAATGCAGTTGTAGGCGTTGCCATTGACAGATTGAATCACCGCGCCTTGATCTATCCACGGCCCGGAGGCAAGATTGGTCGTGGTCACCAGGCCGATGGCGGAAACCTGGCTGCCAAAGCTGGAAACGGAGTAATACAGATAATTGGTTCCATTGAGGTAGATGACATCCGGCGCCCAAAAAACCCCGGTGAATCCTGGCACGGCATTTGTTGTCCATGACGGAGGATTTCCCGGAAAAATCGGACTGCCGTCCGTCCAGTTGCGCAGGTCGGTGGAAGTTTTTTTCACGATGCCCTGGCTGGTGTAGAAAACGTAATAAGTGCCGTCCTGCTTGATGATCCGCGACGGATCGTGAGCGTGGTAATTGCCATAGACCGGGAGCTGGGCAGCCACCCGTCCCGTGCCAAAGGCCTCCATCATAATCACCAAAAACAGGCGGCAAGACATTTGACGCATTGTGCCGCCAGGAAAGTGGTTTTTAATTTGGATTCCGTTGCTCATGCAGTCCAGGCGTTCATTAACATGGACTTTACGACATGATGAACCGGAAGGCGAGCGGCGGCACGCTTCCTGGAGCAGCAATGGTTTGAAACGGCACGCAGATTCCTGACATGCAAAGGCGGAGATGCCTTTGCGGCATCTCCGCCAAATGCGAATTCAATTCGTTATTGTTGCAGCCGGTAAAACTGCACCGAGCTTGTGGCCGGAATCGTAACTTGATAATTACCGCCCACGACCGTTGGCACAGTGCCTACCTGCGTCCAAACTGCTCCGCTGCCAAGGACCGGCGATGACATCAAGCTGACCAGCGCCGAGGTCGTCGGCCATTTGATCACCAAGCTGCTGCCGGACAGAGTCGCCGTCAGAGATACATTGGTGCTGGTGCCGATAAGTTGGTTGGGTCCCAGCGCCGCGTCGGCTTTGATTTGGCCTGCCGTCAGCGGGCCTTTGTAAATGCGGAACTCATCTATATAAGCGTTCAGGTAGGGATCAGCGCTATATTGCGACCGTCCGATGTAGTTATAAGGATCTCCCGTGGAGAGGGCGTCCGCCATCGTAATGGTGATGGACGAGTTGATCGCCGCCAATACCCCGTTGGTGTAGATGGAACAATAACCCGCCTCCGGATGATATACGGCCACGATATGCACGTTGGTATAGTTATCCAAAACCGGGGTGAAGAAGGGGTTCTGCTCAGAACTGGCGTTTTTAATACCGGTTTGCGCGGTTGCGGCTCCCGTGTGGGGCTGGCAACTGATGTAGTTGTGACCGAAGGTTCCATCCGAGTCGCCAAAGGTGAAGAGAACCGCCCAATTTGAGATCGTGCCAAAGCTGGCCCACGTCTCGATGGTCACGGCGTCCATGTTTGTTGTGAGGATTCCGGCCGGCAACTGCACCCAGCCGTAGTTGTAGCTGTCCAGCACGATCTGGCTCCCGGTCAAAGTAACCGCATATACGAGCGTGCCGTCCCAATCCGGACTGTTTCCAGGAATGGAATCCGCCACGGTGGTGCTGTCCGGCGAATCATTGAAACTATACCGGTGAATCAGCCTGGCCATATTCGTATAAGCGTTCACGGTGACCAAGACCGAATTGCTCAAAGTTCCAATGACCGCCTTCACCGTGGTGCTGCCGACGCCGGTGGCCCGCACCATGCCGCCCGCTGTGACAGTGGCCACATTGGTGGCACTGGATTGGTAAATGATTCCGATGCCCGAAGTAGTCGTCACGTTCACATTGGTGGTAATCGCGTAATCCGCAAAGACCTGGGCTTGTTCCAGTCCACCCACTGACAGATTGGTGCGCGGCACCTGGATGCGCACGGCAACAATGGGATTGGCATTCGTAGCAGTGGTGGTCACCACGGTCCGGCCCGGCCAGTTGGCGTTGGTCTCGCTGATGACAATTTCCGACGCGTCACCCGGGACACCATAGACCCGCAGAATGCCGCGTGAAATCCAGTCGTTCACTGTGGCGGTGTAGGAAGCCGGCAAAACCAGCGTGCCGCCAGCCTCAAGATTGATGGCCCGCGTGGCGTCGGAGTCCAGACCGCCACCAAACACAGGGGTTGTTGCGGTTCCGGTATTCAAACCGTTGGTAACACTCACCGTCCCTCCATAGAGATTCATCTTGGCGCCAAACTGAAGCCAATTCACGCCAACTTGGGCATTGCTATACACATTCATGACCACATTCGGCCCGCTCGGAAACCACCACGCCGTGCCAAGAGCAAGGGTGTCATGCAAGGAAAGCGTTGCATTGGTATGCACGTTAAGGGTCGTTACGCCCGCATTGAGATCGCCCCAGGTGAACTCACCAAAGCCACAGGTTACGGAACCGTAGATGTCGAGCGTCTGTCCCCACAACGGACCGAAGATGGCATCGTTGATGGACACCACATCGGTATTCGAAATCGTGATCGGGATTAGAAAACCGGTGGCCGGCGCATCATATAGATTGATTTGGAATGTGGTTCCGTAAGTTGGCGGCACAATCCCGCCGACCCAGTTGGCCCCCTGACTCCACGTCACCGCGTCGCCGGCGGCCGACCAGAAATAATTTGTTTGCCCGGCGGGCTGGGCTAAAACGCTGTGACCCAGACAGATGGCCACGCCAATGGCCGCCAGATAATTCAATTTTTTTGTCTTCATGTTTTGTGTCATTTGTTGCCATTTTTGATTCCTCCCCGGACCGATTAAAACCAGGCCGATAATTCGGCACGGAAACGGCATGGGGCTTGTATTTACTAATGCGTCATCGGCCGCCATAACCCGACAAACAATCTTTGCGTTTTTTAAAAAATTGAAAATGACGGGAAATGAAGCCGGGAAGGGTCTGTTTCACGCCTGACGGCAAGGCGGGCGCATCCGAATCTGGTTCAACTTTGGGGGATCAAAGCTTTCGCTTCGCGCAGGAGAATCTCTGCAAAGACCCAGTCGAACCAAAATCCCTGCACGGGGGTGCCCCGGTCCAACTGGCTTTTGAATTTGTTCTCGATGATTTCACGGGCTTGAGCCAGTTGCGATCTGGCTTCATCGGTTTTGCCAAGCTGTTGGTCGGACATGGCGAGGATGACTTGGGCGGTCGCGGTTCGCGGCGCGATGTGTTCCGGGTAATTCAGACACCGCTCACACCAGCCGGCGGCCCTGGCATAGTTGCCGCGACGATATTCAAACAAGCCGAGCGATACGGATTGCCACGCCGCCAGAAAAATGTCGCTTTCGGAATTCACATTCGTGGACAGCGATTGCGTGGCTGCCTCCGTCATCGGAACCAGAGACGCGATAAACGGCTCGTCGGCAGGCAGCAGCAGGCTGATTTTGACGATGCGGTCGCTGAACGGGTAGACGGTGTCGCCGACCCGCGCAATCGCCGCGCGGCGGAATTTTTCGTAACCGGCCAGGTCGCCAAGTTCAATCAGCGCCGGGCCACATTCCAAATAATCCAAGGTGACAGCATCCATGCCATCCAGTTGGTTGATTTGCAACAGGCGGCTGAAGTGGTCCGCCGCCGGTTTCCATTGCTGGTTCAGGGCGCGCCATTCACCCAGCGCGCGCAGAACAGCGGCGCCTTCCACTGTCGGCTGGGCAAGAACAATCCCGCCCGCCAGTTTTTCGGCCTCGTCATATTTCTCCTGGTTCACCAGCACGGTGGCTTGGGTGATCTTTTCGCGCGTCTCGGCCTCGCGCCGTAAACGATCCTGTTGTCGCTCGGCTTCGACCGCCCGTTGACGTGCTTCGCGTTCCTGGAGAAACAGCCAGGTGGAAACGCCCAAACCAAGGATCAGCGCGGCAATCACCGCGCCCATCGCGGCAAAAATAACCTTGTTTCGCCGCACCAGTTTTTGAAACCGGTAAAGCCGGCTGGGCGGACGCGCCACAACGGGTTCGTTATCCAGGTAACGCTGGATGTCCATCGCCAGACCGTTGACGGTTTCATAGCGGCGCGTGCGGTTCTTCTCCAGCGCCCGCATCACGATCCAGTCCAGGTCGCCCTTCAACAATGAAACCAATTTGGGCGGCTCCTCGTGCCGATGCTCGGCGGTCGCCTTCAACTCGGTTCCATGCAGCGTGGTCAGGACGGTCGAGGGGCGCTGCGGTTCTTTTTCCCGCAGCGTCCGGCGCATTTCATCCAATCCCGACCGCACCAGTTCCTTCGCGTCAAACGGCGTCCGCCCCGTGAGCAATTCGTAAAGCAACACACCCAGCGAATAAATATCACTGCGCGTGTCCACATCCAGCCCGCTCATCTCCGCCTGTTCGGGACTCATGTAGGCGGGCGTGCCGATCATCTGTTCGTAGGCGGTGAACAGCGTCTTGTCCGTGAG
Source organism: Limisphaerales bacterium (assembly GCA_003152145.1). The sequence goes on along the minus strand of PLZL01000119.1, from coordinate 23,262 downwards.
CCGGACTTCGATGGCCTTGGCGATGCCGAAATCGATCACCTTCGGCACCGGCACCCCGTCATGCAGCGTCACCAGAATGTTCGAGGGCTTGATGTCACGGTGGATGATCCCCTTCTGATGCGCATGTTGAATGGCGGCGCAAATCTGGATGAATAAATTCAGCCGCTGACGGGTGTCGCGCTGGTTTTGATCGCAGTAATCGGTGATCTTTATGCCGCGCACCAGCTCCATCACGAAATAAGGTCGGCCCGTTTCCGTCGCGCCCGCATCCAGCACGCGCGCAATGTTTGGATGATCCATCATCGCCAGCGCCTGCCGTTCGGCCTCGAACCGGGCGATGACGCTCTTCGTGTCCATGCCCAGCTTGATGATCTTGAGCGCGACGCGACGCCGGATGGGTTTCTCCTGCTCCGCCATGAAGACCACGCCGCAGCCGCCCTCGCCAATTTTTTGCAGCAGTTTGTAATTTCCGATGCGTGTGCCTAGGCCCTCCGCCACCGTTGACGTGTCGTCCGGTTCTGGTGCCGCCTCGCCCGTTCCAGCGGCCAGACGTTTGGCCAGTTCATCCGGCATCAACGCGGCAGCCTTGAAAAAACTGTCCGCGTCCGCCTCGCCGGCCAGCAATGATTCCACCCGCTCGCGCAATTCCGGCTGCCCGGCGCAAGCCTGGTCGAGAAACGCCCGGCGCGCGGTGGCGCTCGTCAGATTGCGCGCCGCCTCGAACAAAGGCTCTTCCTGTTGCCGGGAATTCATCAGGCTGTTTTAATTAGCAATGCGTTTTCAACCGGCGAAAACCGACGTGGTAAAAATTTTCGTGGCCCTTCATGTTTCCTTGCGGATGTCGCGGAACAGCCACGCCTTGGCGTAAGCCCACTGGCGTTCCACCGTGCGTTCGGTGACACCCAGGCTTTCGGCGACTTCCTGGTTGGTCAACCCGCCGAAAAATTTCATCACCACGATTTTTTCCTTTTCCGGGTCTTCCACCTTGAACCGCTCCAGCGCCTCGTCCACCAGCAAAATCATTTCATCCGCCGAGGCCGCCGCCAGGTCAAGCGCCTCAAACTCCATCCGCACCAGATGACCGCCGTGCTTGAGGCGGGCCTTGCGCCGGGCGTTTTCAATGAGGATGCGCCGCATGGCCTCCGCTGCCGCCGCAAAAAAATGCGCCCGGTTCTCCCATTTTTTCCCGGCACCACCGGTCAACCGCACCCAAGCCTCGTGGACCAAGGCCGTCGCCTGCAACGTTTGGCCGGAAGATTCCTGCGCCATCCGCGCCGCCGCCAGCCGCCGCAATTCCTCATAAACCAGCGGCAACAGATCCTCCGACGCCTGGCCCCGGCCGATGCCAGCCTCGCTTAAAATCCGGGTGATGTCGTTGTTATTCTGCTCCATAACCGGCAATGTCATCCGCCCTGCCACCTTCTCAAGCCAGCGAACTTAGAATCCTCTCCGCCGCCGCGCGCGGGTTTTCTGCGGCGTAAATCGGACGGCCAATCACCAGCCAGTTTGCGCCCGCGTCAATTGCCTCGCGCGGCGTGAGCGTGCGTTTCTGGTCGTCGGCCTTTTCCGCGCCTGTGCGGATGCCGGGCGTCACAAGCTGGACGTGGGCGGGCAAAATCTGCCGCAAGTCCGCAATATCCAGCGGCGAACAAACCAGCCCGCGCAATCCTGCTTTCACCGCGAGGTTCGCCAGCCGTTCGAC
>PLZL01000119.1:16305-21534 GCA_003152145.1 Limisphaerales bacterium | reverse complement strand
GAGGCGCGTGGCCGAGGCGACGGCCTTCGCGACCGTGTTCGGGATGTCGTGAAATTTCAGATCGAGAAAAACCGAAGCGCCTGTTGCGCGAATTTTTTTAACGATGTCCGGCCCGGCGTTCGTGAACAGTTCGCTGCCAATCTTGAATCCGCCGACCATGGGCGCGATTTCTTTGGCGAGCTTCAACGCCCGTTCCGCCGCCGGCACGTCCAGCGCGGCAATGATTGGATTGCGCATGGAGGACAAATATCAAATTCCCGGCTTGAGAACAAAATCCTAAAAATCGGGCGTAACTACGGCGGGGCCGTGGCTCGGAAAAATCGCTGTGGCCAATTCGTGGATTGATTGTCGGTATAATCAAAGGTCCCGTCTGTGGAAGTGGTGTTCGTGAAAATGGGAGACCAATTCATCAGATTGCTCGTGGCTTCAACGACACAAGTCCGATTCAGGCCTCCCGACACACGCAATTGAAATGAATTGCTGCCGCCTGCCGGAATCGTTGCCACACCAACCGTTCGGAGCGCCTTTCGCAAATTGAGGCGGCCACCGGTTCGGCATTTGCCGGCCAGCGCAGGCAACGGATCGGTGGAATTCAAAAGGCGGCGGATGATTTCCTGATAGTTGTCCGAGGGATATTGCGTCAACAGCAACGCACAAGCGCCGCTGACATAAGCCGCTGCATACGAACTGCCGGTGTGTATAAAATAAAGCGGATCATAGGAAGAATCCGAACTGGCATAGGTCGAGTCAATTTTATCGCCGGGCGCGGCGAGATCCACGTTGGTCGCGCCGTAATTAGACACAGGTCCCAGCGCGTCACTGCTCGTCGTGTAGGCGACCGATACGATGTTGTCAATGTCGTAGCAGGCGGGGTAACGGGGACTGGTGTCCACATTGGCCGAATCATTTCCCGCTGAAGCGATAAAAATAATTCCCGCATCACGCGTAGCCGCAATGGCATTGGACAACGCCTGGGAATAGCCTGGACTATCCAGGCTCGCATTGATGATTTTCGCGCCATTCGTCCGGGCGTATTCAATGCAGGCAATCAACGACGAATCGCTCCCATTGCCGGAACCGTCCAGACATTTGCAGGCCATCATTTGCACCTGCCAGGCCACGCCCACAACACCTTTGCCGTTGTTGCCGACCGCGCCAATCACGCCCGCCATCAATGTGCCGTGGCCGTTGTCGTCATTGGGGAGATTGTTGGTGGCAATCGCGTTCCAGCCGTGACTGCCGTCGCTTGGGTTCACCCACATGTTGGATGCCAAATCCTCGTGCGTGTAGCGGATGCCCGAGTCCACTACCGCCACCACGATGTTGCTGGCCGAAGTCAGCACATCCCATGCTTCCGGCGCATCAATGTCGGCGTGCGGTGTGCCGCCGTTTTGGCCGGTGTTGTTCAGTCCCCACAACGTGCCGTCCTGATACTTGGGATCATTCGGCGAGGTGGCATCGGCATGCACCAGATAATCCGGCTCGGCAAATTCAACCAGACCACTCTGCTGATATTTGGCGATAAGACTTTGTGCCGATTCTCCCTTGGGCACGCTCAAAACCTGCAGATGTCCGAGGCCTTCAAAAGTTTGCAGCACCTTGCTCTGTCGCGCCGCATGAAAAGCTGCCATCGCCGCGCGGCTGATGCCGGGCTTCGGTTGAATTAATATCCGGTCCTCGCGATAGGCGGGCGCGGCCAATTGGGCGTGGGTTGAGGGCGCCTGCAAGAGCAAAGCCAAGACACCGGCAAGAATCAGGAAACAGCCAAAATGCTGCTGACTACTCATGGTTTCGGTGAACATTCCAAAAAACGCGAGGGAATGAAAGAAGTTTGTGATGCACCGACGAACTTTTGACTTCACTTCACGCTTCCTTTAGCCTGACACCATGAAAGTCATCCGCCACACCGACGCGAATTTCTCCCAGAAACTCCGCGAAGTCACCGCAGTTTCGAGCTTGTTCGATCCCGAAATCGAAAACCGCACGCGAACCATTCTTGAAGCGGTCAAAACGTGCGGCGACGATGCGCTGCTGGAACTCACGGAAAAATTCGAAGGCGCGAAACTTTCCGCTGAGCAACTTTCCGTGACACAGGCCGAACTCATGGCCGCGTCGCTCAAGGCCGATGAATCGTTGCGCAAAGCCATTGCCGAGGCGGAAAAGAACATTGCTGCGTTTGCCAAAAAATCTCTCCGCAAAAACTGGCAGACGAGAAATTCACACGGCGCGAGCGTCGGCGAAAAGTTCGATCCGTTTCAGCGCGTCGGCGTTTATATTCCCGGCGGAACCGCGCCGCTCGTCTCAACGGCGCTGATGACGGTCACGCTCGCTAAAGTAGCCGGCTGCAAGGAAATCGTCGTGACCACTCCGTGCGGCAAGGACGGCTCCATCAATCCGGCGATCCTCTTTGCGGCACGGGTGGCGGGCGCGACGGAGATTTACCGCATCGGCGGCGCGCAGGCAATTGCGGCGATGGCTTACGGCACGAAGACGATCCGCCGCGTGCAGAAAACTTTCGGTCCGGGCAACGACTACGTCGTCACTGCCAAGCGATTGCTCGTCGGTTACGTTGCCATTGATCTACTGCCCGGGCCGAGCGAATTGCTCGTGCTCGCGGATGATACGGCGAATCCGAAATTCATCGCCGCCGATCTGCTGGCGCAGGCCGAGCATGGCTCCGGCCACGAGCGCGTCTGGCTGGTAACGACCTCGGTGAACATTTTGAAAGCGGTCGAAAGTGAAATCGTGAAGCAACTGCCCAAACTCGCACGGCGCGAATTCATCAGGCGTGCGCTTGATAACAACAGTTGGTTGATCCAGGTGAAATCGCTCGATGACGGCTTGGCGCTGGCGAACCGGCTCGCGCCGGAGCATTGCGAAGTGATGACGCGCAATCCGCGCAAAATCTCCGAGGGCATTTTGACGGCAGGCGCGATTTTTCTCGGGCCGTGGTCGCCGACGGTGCTGGGCGATTACGTGGCCGGGCCGAGNNCGTTTGCCGGACTGACCGTGGATCAGTTCCAACGCCGCACCAGCGTGGTGGAATACAGCCGCGCTTCGCTCAAGAAAGCGCTGAAGTCGGTGAAAAAATTCGCGGAACTCGAAGGCTTGGGCGCGCATGGAAAAAGCGCGGAAGTGCGAATAAAATAAACCACTCGGTTGTCAAAGCGAACAGGGCGGCGCATTGGGAAAGGCTGGGGACATCGTGACCCCCAGTGGTGAAGATCAAAGTGTTGAGCACACGACGCTGTCCATGGATGCTTCCGCTCCGTGCTGGCGTTTCAGAAAATTGAGGTAGTGCCGGAGTTCGCGCAACACCGGCTCCGGCTGATGCTTGATTTCTTCGAGCAAAATTTCCTGCGTGCTCATGCTGGAAAAATATCCCGCTTTCCGATGCGAGGCAAGGCGTGTTTGCCGTCCCGCAACAACCGGTCAACAAGATTGCTGCCGATGAAACCCGCCGCGCCCGTGACAAAGATTTTATCCATGATTGAACGCAGAGTTTAGAGCGGAAGCGCCCCGCTCGCCAGCCTTTTTGGAAACCCGCGCCAAACCCATCCGACGGAGAGTTGGCGGGAAATGGCTCGATAGCGTCTTGGAGTGCGGCGGCTGTGACGCCGCTTTGGGAGACGTTTCTGACTCCGGTGCAAAAGCGGTGTCGCGCTGCGCTTGCCACCGCAGTCCAAGACCATCCGGTTCTTCTTCCGATTTTTCCAGTTGCCACCCCGCTGGGACAGGAATAAGGTCGAAGGCATGAAACACGCTAGACCACTAATCTCTTGTTTGATTCTTATCTTTGTAATCATTTTGTTTGCCTGTAAAACCGCGCCAGCAAAACCACCTTTTCTCGGCGTGTTCAGCAACAAAGATACAGCTAGCGGGTTCGACATCAGAGTCATAATGTTGATGGATGACGGTAAAGGCATGGTTTGTGGCGGAGTAGGATGTGATCCCATCGTGTGGAAGCTTGGCGTTACAAACGGCGACATAATTATCACTGAACCGGTCGGTGACTATCAAAAAGGAGAATCTTCTATAATTCATTATGACTTGGACAAAAAGACAATCACATTTTTGAAGAGAGATGGGGCAGGCGACGTCGGCCCGCTTTTATTCATTACAAATGAAGTTCCAAATGCTAAGGAAATTCAAAAGAAACTTCGGTATTTTGACGGCTCGCGCGCGAGTCTTGAGCTTAAGGGAGCTGTCTTTGCTTACGGCATTACTAATCATCCCGATGATTTAAAGAAACTCCAGACAACACTTCATGATCAAGACCTGCCATACACGGTGTCTGTCGATCGCTTGGCATCTGGCAATCCCGAATTTTTACTCATTTATTTGAGAGATTTGGACCAAGCTAGGAAAGTTGCCACGAAGGAAATTGCCCACGACCACCTATCGGTGCTAATCAGAAACAGCAAGAATACAAGTGATTTTGAAGTCTGGGAAAAGGGCAAAAAAATTCGCGTTGAGCCATACACTGGCAAAGGCGTGGTAAATACTGTGATTCCAGTCCAGTTAGAATAATTTTTCAACAGGCTGCGGCTTGCCAGATGCGCCATTGTCTTTCGCGCGCTGCTCGAACCAGCTTTGGTTGATGGGCTGGTAAAAGGTGCATTCCAGACAGGTCTGCGGGCGTTTGCCCTCGTAAAAGCCCTTGATGATGCCCCACGCCTCGTCGCCCTTGGAAATCTCCTCCAGCGTCCGGTCCTTGATGTTGCCCACCACGAGGTCGTCGTTGTCGTTGGTGGTCAGACGGCAGCCGCAGAGCCGCACCCGGCCGTCGTGGCGGACGGCGAAGTTGAAGAGGTTCTTGCAGGGCACGTCGAGCCGCGGCGGCAGCTTGCGCAGGCGCATGGAACCGCTCAAGTCCGTGTCGCGAATCGTTCCACCCCAGTTGTCGAAGTCCACGGTGTAATTCACGCGGACGCGTTCGGACAGGTAGGGCCGGATGTTCTGCTGGAAATCCGGCGAGCGGATGATCTGGCTGGGTCGTTCGTGGTTGCGGAAGCGGACGACGATGCGCGCGGGCTCGCCCTTCGAGCGGTTGTATTCCATCAGATTGCGGATGCCGGACATGGCGTCGTCGTAACGTTTCACGCCGTAGATTTTTTCGTAAACTTCCTTGCTCGCGCCCTGCGTGCTGATGAACACCGCCGCGATGCCGAGGTCAATCAGCTTTTTGTAGGTGTCGTTTTTGTTGATGAGGATGGCGTTGGTGGTCAG
>PLZL01000119.1:0-16288 GCA_003152145.1 Limisphaerales bacterium | reverse complement strand
TTGGCGACGACCTTCGGGTAGGCGCAGAAGGTGCATTTGGCGTTGCAGATATTCGTGACGCCGGTCACGAGATAGCTGGTCGGCACGAGCTGGCGGTATTTGAAAAGTTCCTCCGGCGTGATGTGGTGCTTGGAAAAGCTGTTGTATTGCCGCGCGCGGAAAAAGTTCTGGACGTAATAGGCGCCCCAATAAACAAAATCAGCCGCCACGCCGTTCGTGTGAACGAAGTGGTAGATGCGCCAGCCGATTTTCCGGGCGATTTGTTTCATGGGATTAAACTGCGATTGATGACGTTAATGCCTTTTGTTGGCGCAGTCAAACAGAGCGTGATGGTAATTTGCTCTTGACCCATCTGCCAATTGGCCGATGCTGGTGAGCGCAAGCAGCAAAGCATTTGCTTGAAGTCCGGGCGCTCCAAGCTTGCGCAAATGGAAAGAGCATGTTGCAGGTCAGGTTCAAACCGCGGGCGACGAAGATTTTCGGTTTCACATTAATCGAATTGCTCGTGGTCATTGCGATTATTGCGATTCTGGCGGCGTTGTTGCTTCCGGTCTTGAGCAGTGCAAAGCAAAGGGCCTACACCATCACTTGCATGAACGATGCGAAGCAACTGAATACAGCCTGGATTCTGTATGCCGGCGACAATGGTGAAGCCCTGCCGCCAAATCCGCCGTGGTCGCCGCCGGGGAGCTGGGTGCGTGGCTTTGAAGACATGTCGAGCGGAAACACCGACAACACCAATTCAGCCTTGATGCTCCAAGGGGCCATCGGCAAATATGCGAAAAATGAGTATATTTATCATTGTCCATCGGACGACAGCTACATTGCCGGACTTGGATTGCGGGTAAGGAGCTTTGCCATGAATGCGTTTGTTGGTTCGGAGCCATTTACCCCGGATCGTTACAAGATTTTTTTGCGCATGACAGATTTTAACCGGCCTTCTGACACCTATACTTTATTGGACGAACACCCAGACAGTATTAACGACGGCTGGTTTCTGCCAGTGCTTAGCTCGACAGATGCAGACGATTGGCAGGACTTGCCCGCGTCATATCACAACGGCGCCTGTAATTTTGCCTTTGCCGATGGACATTCGGAAACCTACAAATGGCAGGACGCAAGCACATTGAAACCAAAGGCGAAAGAATATCGGCAGGGACTTCCCTTTACTCCTCCGCCACCGGCCAACGATCTGGCCTGGGTGATACAACATATGTCGCCACCGTAAAATTTCTCCGGCAAAGATTTTGTAAAGGATGGGAAGGTCATTTAGGATTTTGGAAATATGCCAAAGCACATTTCATTGAATGAATGCCTGTGGGTTTATGGCGAGGCCATCTACCGGGGAACACCCAATGCGCGGCCTGAAATTGACGCCTTGAAGCCGCGTGGCGCAAAGGTTTTCATGCTCAAAATCGGCGCGGGCGCGGATGACCTTGAGCAACTTCGCCGTTTCATCTGGCAGAGCGACGAGCATCTCATCCTGACCCGCCTGCATCCGAAAGAATTGATGGCCATAAAACCGATCCTGAAAGACCGAAAAGGCTTTTCGATCTTTTGCGACGACTCGTGCATCACGCCCCACTGGTTTCTGCGCGAAGCGGATTATGTCGTCTATCGGTGTTACAACGGCGTGGCCGTCCGGCTGGGAAAAACGCGCTGGACAAATGATTCTCCACCGCTGTTGTTCAATCCATTGATCAGCCCGTCAAAATACGCCTTCACGGCCGCCGCGCTGCGGATACCGGCGCTCGCGGTTTCTCCCATTGCGAGTGTGGTGAATCATTTTCGCCGGCAGATGGAAAACACGGATCCGGCCCGGTATTTGTATTTCCCGCATGCCGTCATCGCCGCCGACCTGCCGCTCAAAACCGACGCTCAATACAAATATGATTTTGCCAACACGGGCGGCATTTGCGGCATCTGGATCATCCGCGACCCTTTCATGCCCTTTCATCAAACGTTCACGAATCTTTACTGCGACCGGCTGCGGCTGATGCAAATGATTCAATCGTTCGAAGGAAATCCATTCACGTTTTATCATAATCAGGGACAAAGTTTCCCCTGGAACACTTACGTGGAACGGAGTTCCGAGAGCCGTTTTGTCATCAACACCGGCGGCCTACAGGACAACTTCGGCCCGAAATTTTTGGAATACGCGTGCCTGGGAGTTCCGATGATCGGACGCGGCGTGCCGTTCGAAGGCCCGTGGCTTGACGAATGCCTGTTTCCCGTGGACATCATGCACACGACGCGTGCGCAATTGAAACCCTTGCTTCACGAAGCCTTGGAGCGCCATTCTGTCTTGCGCGAAAACTGCCTGAAATGGCGTGACCGGTTGTTGAAGCTCCACGATCCGCATACGATATTGGACGCGTTGCAGGCGCAATACGACGGCAAACCGATTCCGCCCGGTTATCTCAAAGTGGATTTGAAAAATCCAGTGGTTAAATAAATTTTCACGTTAGCCTTTTTGCGTGCAAATCGGCACCGGCGCATTTTTAATATCACGATGATTTACGAATTAAGCAGCCTGCGCCGGGCAATCCGCAACGGTGGCTTGAAGTGCCTGCCAGCAATGATCGGGCTTTACCTCCAGCATATTGGCTGGGCGCTGCGCTATTTTCGTAGCCGGACACCTCAAGGCACATCGCCTAAATCCGCCCTTGATTTCACTTTCGGCCCCGCCGGACAATTGATCGTCCCTTCACAACACTGGTCGGAAATTGAGCCATTGCTGACACTCCTTTACCAAAAAAAACCAAAAGTCGTCGTCGAAATCGGCACCAAGTTCGGTGGAACACTGGCGATGTGGTGTGCTGTCGCTCATCCCGAGGCCACGATTGTAAGCATTGATTTGCCCGGCGGCATTCATGGCGGCGGTTATGCCTACTGGCGCACATTCATTTACCGGCGGTTCGCGCAGCCAAAGCAAACAATCCATTTGCTGCGCCGGGATTCACATCTTGCCAGCACGTTGGAAGATTTGAAAAAACTCCTGCCGTCCGGCGGAATTGATTTTCTGTTCTGCGACGGCGATCATACTTACGAAGGCGTGAAAAAAGATTACGAAATGTATTCGCCCCTCGTCCACGCGGGCGGGCTGATGGCATTTCACGACGTCTGCACCCATTCTCCCGATCAAAATTGCGGCGTGGACAAACTCTGGCAGGAGATCCGCATCAAACACAAAAGCCGGGAATACATTGAAAACCCTGATCAGGGAATGTATGGCATCGGCGTCCTGGAATTGTGAAAATCCTGGTAACGGGCGGCAATGGATTGCTGGCGCACAGCCTGCGGAAACTTTCCCCGAAGTGTTGCGAGGACGTTTTTGTTTTCCTGAATCACGCGGAATTTGATTTGACCCGGCCGGATTTGATGGCTGAGCGGCTGGCGCAGTCGCAGCCGGATGCCGTCATCAACACCGCCGCTTACAATCTCGTGGACCGCTGCGAAACCGAACGCGAGCTTTCGTGGTCGGTCAACGCCGCCGCGCCGGAATTGCTGGCCGCGCTTTGCGCACGCGATGGAATCCGGCTCGTCCACTACGGAACGGATTACGTTTTCGACGGCGAAAAAAAATCCCCCTACACCGAGACCGACCCGCCCAATCCGCTGAACCACTACGCCGCCGGAAAACTTTTTGGCGAACAGGCGGTGCTGTGGGCGTCACCGCGGCATCTCGTTCTGCGCACAAGCTGGATTTTTGGCCGGCACCCGGCACAGACGAAATCATACGTTCATACGGTTTTGCGTGCGGCGAAAGGCGCAAACAGTTTGAAGGCCACAACCGATCAGTGCTCCGTGCCGACTTATGCGCCCGATCTTGCGCAGTGGACGCTTGAGCTTCTGCGCCTCGATGCCGGCGGCTTGATTCACGCCGTCAACGACGAAGGCGTGAGCCGTTTTGAATGGACGCACGTCATTTTGGAAGAAGCGGTGCGGGCGGGGCTGTGTTCCAGCGCGCTGCCGGTCGAGCCGGTGACAACCGCGTTCTTCAATTGCACCATGCGCCGCCCGACTTACACTGTGATGAGCAATGAAAAACTGGCCGGTCTGCTGGGGCGTCAAATCGGTTCGTGGCGCGTCGGCCTGCGAAAAATGCTCGCGCACGAAAGCCGCTCTTGAGTAAATTGACCGCCCTTGAAAACCCAGTGGACAGAAGTGAAAGTCAGCGGCGTCACAGAAATTCCCGGACTGCCGGGCGTGCGCATCGAGGCGCTGCTGGTTTTCAAAGACGGCCGCGGCAGACTGCATGAACTGCTTCGCGTGGACGAAATTCCCGCCGGTTTCAAGCCATTGATGGCGTGTTCCTCATGGTCGCATCCGGGCGTGACGCGCGGGCCGCATCAGCATGTCGGACAGGATGATTATTTTACTTTTGCCGGGCCGTCGAATTTCACCGTTTATCTTTGGGATGACCGTCCCGGCTTCACGGGCGCGGCCAAAGGCTGGTTCATCAATACCGGCGAACAAGCGCCGTCACGCGTCCACGTTCCGCGCGAAGTTGTTCGCGCGTATCGCAACATGGGAAATGTTTCCGGCCTCGTCGTGACCGTGACAAGCCTGCTGTTCAAAGGCGAGGGTCGGCGCGATCTCGTGGATGAAATCCGCCATGAGCTGAATCCAAATTCACCCTACCAACCTCCGCAATCATGATCCAAGAACGCACGTATTGCCGCACTTGCGGCTCGAAAAATCTGAAGTTAATCCTCGACCTCGGTAAAACGGCGCTGGTAAATGATTTTCTCAAGCCGGAAGAAGTCGCGAATTACAAAATCTCACTGCCGTTGCGCGTGGTGCTTTGTCCGGACTGCTCGCTCGTGCAGCTCGCGGACACGGTTGATCCGAAAATCCTTTACTCGCATTACGCCTACGTCACCTCCACGTCCAAGACGATGGACACGCATCTGAACAACATGATGACGCACCTGCTTTCGACGGCGCGGCTTGGTTCCGGTTCGAAAGTTCTGGAGATCGCTTCGAACACCGGCGTGTTCCTGAAAAAATTCAAGGAACAGGGCTGCGAAGTTCTCGGCATCGAACCCGCCGGCAACATCGCCGATGTCGCCCTCGCCACGGCGATTCCGACGCGCAAGGAATTTTTCAACGCGACCACCGCAAAGAAATTGAAGGCCGAATGGGGCACTGCGGACTTGATTCTGGGCCGGCATGTCTTCGCGCACATTGACGATCTCCGCGATCTGGTCGCGGGCCTGGAGGCGGTTTCGCACGCGGAAACCTTGATTGCGTTTGAAGTGCCTTACATCGTGGACTTCTTTGAACACACGGAATACGACACGATTTATCACGAGCATCTGTCCTACATTTCCGTCGCAGCCATCGAGGCGCTGGTGAAAGATTCAGCGTTCATGCTGTCTCGCGTGGATCATTATCCGATCCATGGAGGCTCGATTTTGTTTCACCTGCGGCAGCGCTCATCGAAAGCCGCGCCGCACGCGAGCGTGACGCAGGCACTGGAAAAGGAAAAAAACATGCGGCTGGCTGAACCGGCGACATGGGAAGCCTTTGTGCGACGCGTGAGCCACATCCGCGCCGAACTACCCGCGCTGCTGCGCAGATTAAAAGCGCAGGGCAAACGCATCATCGGCTACGGCGCGTCGGCCAAAGGCAACACCCTGCTGAACACCTGCGGCATCACGACAAAGGAACTCGACTACATCATTGACAACACGCCGTTCAAGCAGAACAAGATAGCGCCCGGCTCGTGGATTCCGGTGCGCCCGCCGGAGATGCTGTTGAAAGACCAGCCGGATTACGCACTGCTGCTGGCATGGAATTTCGCGCCGGAAATCATCAAACGCGAAACGGAATTTCAAAAACGCGGCGGACGGTTCATCGTGCCGATTCCCGAGCCGAAGATTGTTGATTTTGCCAGCTGAATTTCATCCGCCCCGGATCCCAATTATTTACACCTTGCTTCAAGCATTGTTTGTGCTTGCCGGAACCGGATGTCTTCCTAGAAAGTCTCCACCTTAATGAACCGCCAACCCCAAACCGACGACAAACCAGCCGGCAAACCAGCCGGAAAGCTATTGCAAAGCGGCATCATTTTTTCCGCCGCCAGTTTTCTGGCGTTGATCATTCATTATGTCTTTCAAATCATCGTCAGTCCGCAACTTGGTGGCAAAACCGGTGAATACGGCCTCGTCCTTGCCACCATTAGCTTCATCGTGCTCCTAGGCCTTCCGCTCACGATTGCGACACAGGCCATCACGCATTATATCGCACGCTTTCATTTCAGCGGCGACGACGCGCGGCTGCACGGGCTGCTCGCCGGCTGCCGCAAATTTCTTTTTCACATCACCATCACCGTCTCGATTGTCGTCATCATTTTCGCAATCCCGCTGGGAAATTTTTTCCATATTCCGCGCGTCAGCCTCACGCTTATTGCGCTCCTCTGTGTGCTGGGAAACCTTTGGAGTGCCTATGTAACGGTGCTTTGCCAGGGGCTTGGCTGGTTCAAACGACTTGCTCTCATCGGACTGCTGGCCGCGATTTTCCGGGTTTTGTTCGGCTGGCCGACGACTAAAATCTGGCCCGCCGCCGAATTGGCCGTTCTAGCCTCTGCTGTCATGCTGTTGCCCAATTTCATTTTGCTTTTCTGGAAAAAGGAATTTCCGCGCCGGACGGATGTTACGGTTTCGCCATGGAATCCCGAATTTATCTTGTTCCTCGTCGTCAGCGCCGCCTACGCCTTCGGCACCTACTGTTTCAATCAATGCGACCTGCTTGTAGCGCAGCGGTATTTTTCCGGCGCGGAGCGCGATGATTACGGCTCGGCAGGATTGTTAGCCCGCGCGCTGCCCACTGCTGTCGGCCCGCTGCTGGCTGTTTTGTTCACGCATCGTTCCAGCCGCCACCATCACCACGGAGACGATCTGCGGGAACAATTGAAACTGCTGGGCCTTTACGCCTTCGGCCTCGTCTCCGGGGCAATTGCGCTTTTTGTCTTGAGAAAATTCTGCCTGGCAATTTTACACCGTAACACTCCGGAAGCTGCCGCGATGATCGGGCGGTTCGCGGTGACGATGGTTTTCACCGGCCTGCTGCAAGCGCTCGGCACTTGGTCGCTGGCCAGCCGTTGGATAAAAATCTCATTGCTCTACGGAGGACTCGGAATCGGTTACTGGCTGGCGTTGTTGTTCCTCGGAAAATCGCCGGCGCAATTGCTGCGCGTGATGCCCGTTGCCGCCGGAATCGCATTTGCCGCTCTTTTTTTGGTTTGGCTCGCCATGATGCGCCCGCGCAAAACCGGCGAACCGGCGCGAGGCTGATTGGAATTTGCCATGCCGTCAGCCACAATGGCCTCATGCCGTCCGATTCGAAAAATCTGCCGCGCGTTAACCATGCGTTAGAAACTCAACAACAATTCGCTTGTGGTGATGTCGATATACTGCTCCAATTAGGCGGTATATGCCGACTAAACTCGCCAAAAACGGAGTGCGGAGCCACACCACCCTTCCGGCTACACCCGAAGCAGCAGAATTTCGACTTCGCGACCGGCATAAGCTGGCTTTCGACTGGCTTCCCGTTGGTTGCCAACGCGTGCTCGATGGTGGATGCGGGTTTGGTTATGGCACTGCGCCGCTTGCGACCAAGGCCAAAACCGTTTGCGGGTGTGACCCAAGTCCCGAGTTGATCGCGCGTGCGCGGAAAAATTGTCCCGGCATCCAGTTCGAGATTTGTCCGCTGGAAAAAATGCCCTACGCCGATGAAAGTTTCGACGCGATCACCTTGACCGATGTTCTGGAACATGTCGCTGACGAAAAGGCGGCGCTCAACGAAATGTCCCGCGTGTTGAAGCCGGGCGGGCGGCTCATCATCACTACGCCGCACAAGGGATTATTCGGGTTCATGGATCCGGACAATTACGCATGGCATTTACGGACAAATTTTCCGCGCCTTTATCGCCGGCTTTTCCGGATGAAACACGGACGCGACCCCGTGCCCAAGGTTGGCTACGAATCCAAGCACCGGCATTACAGCCTCGACGATTTAATCGCGTTGTTGAGTGATTCTGCTTTCGTCGGTCATTTTGAAATTGAGAAAGTGTTCTACGGCGGACTATTTTGCTATGCATTTGGCAGCAACCTTTTTGAAGTCCTGTCCGTGTTGGCCGGCGTGCGCTTCGCCGAACGGCTGCTGCGACCGCTTGGACAATTGTCTGCTTGGGATTATTTCATCAACTACGGAAAACTTTCCTACTGCGTCGGGATTCTCGTCAAAAAAGTGTGAGCAAAATTCCGCACCGCGAATTTTCAAATCAAGTTGTTTGCGACAGCAAAGATGTTCGCGTCCGCTGACCCGGTCAGGATGCCGGTTTTTGGATCACCCAGAAATGCCTCTCCGCTTAGAGCGATGTCTTAAAGACGGAGAACCGGGGCAGCGGACTAGGAGCGAATTCACTTCCCGCGCAAAGCTGATTGGAATTTGCGGTGCCGTCAGTCACACTTGCCTCGTGCCGTCCGATTTGAAGAATTTGCCGCGCGTCAGTTTCATCATGCCGACGCTGAACGTCGAAGCATTGCTCGACAACTGCCTCGCGTCCATCGTGCGACAAACATATCCGCGCGTCCGCTATGAAATCATCTTGGCCGACGCGCACTCCACTGACCGCACGCGCGGCATCGCCAATAAATATGTTGCCATTGTCCTCGATGACGCTGGCAACAACATGGAGGAGGGCAAACGCCTCGCGCTCCAGCACGCCACCGGCGAATTCATCGTCTTCGTGGATGCCGACAACGAAATCACCCACGCCGATTATATCGAACTGGCCGTGAAAGCGCTCGCGGCCAATCCGCAGGCGCTTGGCGTTGAAAGTTGTTATTTGCCATCGCCGAAGATGAGTTCGTTCTGCGCCTACATCACGCACCTGCTGCACATCAGCGACCCGATTGCCTGGCTGATGAGCGCGAATCCCATACTGGTTGCCCGCGACGGCGAAACCGAACGCTGGACTTTGCCCGGCGATTCGCTTTCGTATCCACTCGGCGCGAACGGATTTGTTTTTCGCCGCGAGGATTTGGAATCCGTGAAGGCAGGCGAATATTTTCAGGACACACACGCGGCGTTGCATCTCATGCGCGCGGGCAAACGCGAGTGGCTGCGAATTCGCGGGCGCGGCGTCCATCATTACTACGTCCAAACGCTTTGGGGCTTCGTTCAAAAACGCCGCCGCGCGACCGTCCATTTTCTGCGCGTTCAGGAAGAGGCGAAAACCAATTGGATGAAAGAAAAACCGCCCGTGTCGTTGTGGCTGGCCGGGGTTTATTGTATCACGTTCATCGGGCCGATTTATCACACCGCTGCTGGAATTCTTCGCGACCGCGACGCGCGCTGGCTCTGGCACTTGCCGGCGTGTCTCGGCAGCGTGCTCGGCAACGCGTGGGGCGTCTGGACCTACAAAACGCACAAGAGCAACCGCAAGCTCGTTGCCGATTTGCAGGTGAAACAGAAACTTAAATGACAAAGACGCTTGTTATGAAAAATGACACGCCGCTCGTTAGTGTGCTCATCTCCAATCGTAATGGCAGCAACTGGCTGCCCAGATGTTTTGAATCGTTGCGCAAGCAAACCATTCTGGACCGGATGGAGGTGATCATGGTGGACAACTGCTCCAGCGACGATTCCGTGCCCATTGCTCGAAAGACTCTCTCTGACTTCCCGAAGGGGTTGGTGCTGGAAAATTCAAAGGACCTCGGCTTCACGGGCGGCATCAATACCGGCGCGCGCGCGGCCCGCAGTGAATTCCTGTTCATCACCAACAACGATGTGTGGCTGGAACCAGACTGTCTGGAAGCGCTGGTGGCAGGGACAAAGGCAGCACAGGCAAATGCTTCCACGCCGTTGGTATTGAATTATCAGGACGATTCCTACCAAGACTTAGGATTTTTTGGTTTTGACCCATTTGGTCTGCCCAGCCCATCCTATCCGCAATCCCAATCGCGTGAAGTTTTCATCGCGGGTGGCTGTGCTTACCTGATTGAGCGTGAATTGTTCCTGCGGATCGGCGCCTTCGACGAGGCATTATATTTCTACGCTGAAGAGGTTGATCTTTCGTGGCGATTGTGGATTGCGGGCGGGCGGATTGTCAGCGTGCCCGAATCACGATTGCATCACCGGGGCGCAGCCGGAGTCAATCCCGCCGGAGGAGTCACGGTCACCGAATATCGAACCAGCGATCAAAAGCGGTTTTTAACAAACCGGAATTGTCTTTTGACCTTGATGAAAAATGCACAGCATATTGTTTTGCTTTTCATTCCCCTGCAAATGGCGCTGGTGTTTGTCGAAAGCCTCGTTGGCATTTTGATCGTTCGCCGCATTTCTTATTTTCGCAAAGCCTGTTTATACGCCTTCAGGGATTGTTGGCGCATGCGCGCGCACATTTTGGCCGAACGAAGAAAGATCGCCGCCTTCCGCAAGCATTCAGATTTCTGGATGCTGCGCTTTTTGCGGCTGCGACTGAACCGTTGGGATGAAATCAAGCGCGTTTTCAAGTTTGGATTCCCGCGGGTGGATGGGAAATGACGCCTCATAAACCCGATGGGCATTAATTATAATTGTCGGTTTGGTTTTGGTTGGGCGAGGCTTCATTCACCCGGCACCCGGCAAAATGCGTGCTGGATTTCCTTGATGATGCGATACAAACCTGTCAGGGTGTATTAAACAATGCGCCGAACGATGAACTGATTATAATCCCTGATTGTTATGCAAGTCATGATCTTATGCGGAGGCTTGGGAACCCGGTTGCGGGAAGAGACGGAGTATCGTCCCAAGCCGATGGTCGAAATTGGCGGACGACCGATTCTCTGGCACATCATGAAAATTTACGCCGCGCACGGATTCAGGGAGTTCGTGCTGTGCCTCGGCTACAAAGGCGCGATGATCAAGGAATATTTTTTGAATTATGGGACTTTCACTAACGATTTCACGCTTACGCTGGGTTCCACAAAGAAAATAAAATTCCACAGCGTCCATGCCGAGGAAGGCTGGAAAATTACGTTTGTGGAAACGGGTGCGACGGCGATGACCGGTGCACGCGTTTTGCGCGCATTGCATTACATCACGTCCAAAAATTTCGCACTTACTTACGGCGACGGCGTGGCGGACATTGACGTGAAGGCGGAACTGGCGTTTCACAAAAAGCACGGGCGGCAGGCGACGCTGGCTGCCGTTCGCGCGCCGTCACGTTTCGGGGAAATGGTCATAGACGAATTGGAACAAGTCAGCGATTTTCAGGAAAAGCCTGACGCAACCACGGGACGCATCAACGGTGGATTTTTCATTTTGAAACGCGGCGGACTGGAAGAATATTTGCAACCGGAGGACGACAGTTTGATTTGGGAACGGCAGCCGCTGGAAAAACTGGCGCGTGCGAAACAGCTCAAGGCCTTTCAGCATTCCGGCGCGTGGCAACCGATGGACACCTACCGCGAGTTTGAATTGCTGAACAAACTTTGGTCGGAGGGCAAAGCTTTTTGGAAAGTCTGGTGAAGGCGATCTTAAACCAACATCTTCACCGGGATGCCTCCGATGTCATTCAAAATCTCGGCGAGGCGAGCCGACGCTTTTCGGGCAAGCGGATTTTGTTGACTGGCGCCGCCGGATTCCTCGGTTCGCAATTCATGCATTACTTTGCCGCACTGAACGACGACGGCAGATTGCAAAAGTCTTGCAGGGTGATTGCGCTCGATAATTTCATGCGTGGCTTGCCGGACTGGCTGTCACACTTCAAAAAGCGCTCTGATTTTCAAGTCATGAGCAAGGACATCATCCGGCCTGGAAAACTTCCGGCGGCAGATTTCATCATTCACGCCGCCTCAATCGCTTCGCCGATTTATTATCGCAAACATCCGATTGAAACGATGGACGCAAATGTCATCGGCCTGCGAAATCTGCTGGAGCACGCCATTGCGCAGCCGGTGGAAAGTTTTTTGTTTTTTTCGAGCAGCGAAATTTACGGCGACCCGGACGCAGCCAGCATCCCGACGCCGGAAACCTATCGCGGCAATGTCAGCTGCACCGGGCCGCGCGCCTGCTACGACGAGTCGAAACGTTACGGCGAAACATTGTGTGTCAACTTCCAAGAGGTTCACCACGTGCCGGTCCAAATCGTCCGCCCCTTCAACAATTACGGGCCGGGCTTGAAAATCACCGACCGCCGCGTGTTGCCGGATTTTTTCCGCGACGTGCTGGCCGGGCAGAACATCACGTTGTTGTCGGACGGACGCGCGACGCGAACATTCTGTTACATCTCCGACGCAATCACAGGCTATTTGCTGGCGCTGTTGTCCACCCACAACGGCGAATCTTTCAACATCGGCAGCGACGCGCCCGAAATCAGCATGAACGAACTGGCGCAAATGGTGATTGAAGTTTCCGGTTGCAACCTGAAGGTCGTCCGCCAAAAAAGCGACGATGCGCACTATCTGGCCGACAACCCACAACGGCGTTGTCCCTGCCTGAAAAAATCCCACGCCATGCTCGGTTACTCGCCGCGCATTGGCTTGCGGCAGGGTTTGGAGCGGACGTGGGCTTATTACTATGACCACCGGACGGCGGTCGAGGCCTGAAACTGCGAGTTCATGAAACTGACCATCATCGGCACCGGCTACGTCGGCTTTGTTTCGGGCGTTTGCCTTGCTTCCAAGGGCCACGACGTGACATGCCTCGACTTGCGACAGGAAGTGGTGGACAACTTGAATCGCGGCAAGCCGCACATTCACGAGGAAGGACTCCGCTCGTTGTTGTCCAACGTTCTCAAAACGAAAAGATTCCGCGCAAAAAAGGCGGTGGTGGAAAATTTTGGTGATTCGGAATTAATCATCATTGCTGTCGGAACGCCGCCGCAAAAAGGAGAAATCAATCTGGCTCATGTCCAAAACGCGGCGAAACTCGCGGGGAATTACCTTCACAGGGCAAAACGATTCGTTTCGGTCATTGTGAAAAGCACGGTCGTGCCTGGAACAACGGATACTTTTGTCCGCAAAATTTTGGAGCGCGTGTCTGGGAAGAAACTCGGCGCATTTGGTTTGGGCATGAATCCCGAATTTCTCCGCGAAGGAGCCGCCGTCGAAGATTTTCTCGCGCCTGACCGGATCGTGCTCGGCCACGAAACGCCGGAAACACTGCGCCATTTGGAGGAACTTTATGCGACGTGGAAATGCGACAAACTCCGGGTTAATTCTCGAACGGCAGAGATGATAAAATATGTCAGCAATTGCCTGCTCGCCACGCAAATTTCCGCCGTCAATGAACTCGCCAACCTCGCCGCTGTGCTGGGCGGCATTGATTCAAACGAAGTCATGCGAGGTATTCATCTGGACAGACGATGGAATCCGATTCTGTCCCGCGGGCAACGCGCGCAACCCGGCATCCTCGCTTATTTGAAGCCAGGCTGCGGCTTTGGCGGCAGTTGTTTTCCGAAGGACGTTCAGGCTCTCCGTTCGCTGGGCATCGCAAAAAAAACTCCGATGCGGCTGTTGCAGGCCGTTCTGGACATCAACGAACATCAGCCGTCCGAAGTGGCTGTGCTGCTCAAGCGGCAATTCGGCAAACTGAAAGGACGGCGGATTCTCGTTCTCGGCTTGGCGTTCAAACCGGGCACCGATGACGTGCGCGAGTCGGCTTCGCTGAAAATCATCCGGTGCCTGCTGGAATCAGGCGCGGAAATTGATGCGCACGATCCGGTCGCGGCAGCAAACGCCGCGGCGGTTTTGCGACATCGGAAATTGCATTATATTCCGTCCTGGCAGGAAGAACTTGGCGACGCGGACGGCGTGGTGGTGGCGACGTGCTGGCCGGAGTATCGAGAATTGGCAAAAGATGCCTTGTCATCCGCGCGTTCGCGGAAAATCATAGTGGACGCGCGGCGGATGTTCCGGCCGGATGAACTGTCGCCGGCTGTTTATTTGACCATCGGCTGGACAAAACGAAACGATAAATGAACCAAACCATTGAACGCACTGCGGAAGAAATTCGCGGCGAGATCATGAATCTCGTGCGCGAATATTACGACTCTGTTCATGCCCGCAAAACTTTCGTGCCGGGCAAAACCAAGGTCGCCTATGCCGGCCGCGTTTTCAACCACGTTGAGCTCGAGCACGGCGTCGAAAGCGTTTTACAATACTGGCTCACTGCCGGGCCGTTCGCCAATCAGTTCGAGAAAACGATGCGGGAATTTTTCGGCGCGAACGCCGCCTACCTCGTCAACTCCGGCTCTTCGGCCAATCTGCTGATGATTGCCACGTTACTTAGCGAACAGGTCAAGAACCGTCTCCGGCCCGGCGATGAAGTCATCACGCCGGCGGTCACGTTCCCCACGACGTTGACGCCGGTTGTGCAGAACGGATTGATCCCGGTTTTTGTGGATTGCCAGCCGGGCGATTACGAAATTGACGTGACGCAACTTGAAGCTGCCGTCGGCCCGAAGACCCGCTGCATTTTCGTTCCGCACACCGTCGGCATTCCGTGCGACATGGATGTCATCATGGAAGTCGCGCGGAAAAACAACCTGTGGGTTTTGGAGGATGGCTGCGACGCGCTTGGCGCAACGTGGGACGGCAAGCTCGTCGGCACATTTGGCGCGATGTCTTCAATTTCATTTTATCCGGCGCATCACATGACGATGGGCGAAGGCGGCATGATTGTTGTGAACCACGACGGCATCCGCCGCACGGTGCTTTCAATCCGCGACTGGGGACGCGACTGCTGGTGCGAGCCGGGCCACAATAACACCTGTGGCAAGCGCTTCGACTGGCAGCTTGGCGATTTGCCGCGGGGCTATGACCACAAATACATTTACTCGAACCTCGGTTACAATTTGAAGGTAAGCGAAATGCAGGCTGCGCTCGGCGTGGCGCAATTCCAGAAACTGCCGCAATTCATCGCCGCGCGCCGGCGCAACGCGGAATTTTATTTCAAGCGCCTCAAAAAACACGAGGCGCATCTCATCCTGCCAAAAGTGCCCGCGAAGGCAAACCCGTCGTGGTTCGGTTTTCCCATCACCCTGCGCGACCATGTCGAGCGAAGACAATTCATTCACTGGCTCGAATCAGTCAACATCGAGACGCGGCTCGTCTTTGGCGGAAACATTTTGAAGCAACCCGGTTTCAAAAATATCCCGCGCCGCGTCCACGGCGAATTGAAGGGCACGGACGCCATCATGAACAAGACGCTCTTCATCGGTGTTTATCCGGGGCTGACGCCGGAGATGATGGAATTCGCTGCGGAACGGATTGACCGATTCTTCGCCACTCAAATCTGATCGTGAAAATTTTCGTCACCGGCGGGACGGGATTCATCGGCGGCTATCTTCTCAAACAGGCACTGGCCGCGCGGCATCACGTTTTTGCCGTGCGTCGTCCGGGCGGCAAAACGCGGATGCCATTGCCGCAGGAACCGGTTTGGTTGAATGGCAATCTCGACGACGACTGGTCGGCGAAGCTTTCCAAATGCGATGCGGTTGTCCATCTGGCTGCCGCCGGCGTGAGTCCGCAAAAGGCGGAATGGGACGAACTGTTCGACGTGAACGTCCGGCAAAGTATGAATCTGTGGCGGCAGGCTGCCGAGGCCGGCGTGAAACGATTCGTGATTTGCGGTTCCTGCTTTGAATATGGCAAAAGCGGCGAACGGCATGAATTTATTCCCGTGGACGCGCCGTTGGAGCCGACACACGCCTACGCCGCATCCAAAGCCGCCGCGACGATGGCTGCAGTAGCGCTGGCTATTGAACAACAAATTGAGTTGCTGGTTCTGCGACCGTTTCATGTGTTTGGCGAAGCAGAAGAACCGGGACGATTCTGGCCATCGCTCCGAAAGGAGGCTTTGGCGGGCGGAGATTTTCAAATGACGGCGGGTGAACAGGTCCGCGATTTTGTTCCGGTGGAAAAAGTGGCGGAAAAGTTCGTCGCCGCGCTGGCGCGAACCGATTTGCGCGCTGCAGAACCGAAGATTGAAAACGTCGGCACGGGAAGACCGCAGACGCTGCGCGCCTTTGCCGAATTTTGGTGGAAGCAATGGGGCGCAAAGGGAAAATTAAAAATTGGCGATGTTCCTTATCGGGTTCACGAAATCATGCGTTATGTCCCGAAGTTATAATGTGGTTCTCCGAATACGCTGGCATTCCTCGCCGCTGGCGATTGCGGAGCAATGTTTTGCGGCTACGAAAATTGTGACGTTGCTTCGAAGCCACTCCGATTTTTGGATGCTGCGGTTCTTCAAATTTCGCCCGAACCTTTGGGATGAAATCAAGCGCATG
>PLZL01000207.1 GCA_003152145.1 Limisphaerales bacterium | reverse complement strand
CGATTTCATCACGCTCGGCGGCAAATTCCCGCGCCTGACGAAAAAGGACGCCAAGGCGCGGTTGAAGGAAATCAAGCGGCTGCTGCTGGCAATTTGACTGAAATGAAAATCAATCCGGGAATTGGCGTTGTGTGTAATAAATTGACCACGGTCGTTTTGTGAATCTAGTTAAGCCTGGTGAAAGCTCTTCCGGTTTCTTGCTTTTGCCTTGGGTGTAAAGTAAATGGATAGCGCCGTTCAACAATGCAACCTGTGGCATTCCAGCAGTGAAGCCGTCTTTAGCCCCATCAGTGACCTTCATTGGGTCTGTCCACGTCTTGCCACCATCCTTGCTCGTTACGAAATAAATGTCATTGGGATCCATGTCAGTATGCCATTTCCCGGCGTCCCGAATTCCCGCCCACACTACGACCACGTTGTCTCCTTCGGCGGAAATGGTTGGCGCGTAGGCGTAGAGCAACCCTTTGGACAGACAGATTTCCTTGCTCCAATCCCGATCCCCATCCCGGCGACGGCGATAATAGATTTCGTTGTTTTCTGGCGCAGGCTCATCAAAGTGGAACCTCCACTTGTCGTGCCGCCGGTCCATCCAACAGATGTGGGCCGTGTCATCTTCCCCGGCAACCGCGAAGCGCCCGGAGAAAGCCTTCGTAATCGGCTTTGGCTGCTCCCACTTCCCGCCCGCAGCCGGCTTCCGACTGAAACACAATGCAGTTAGAATTTGATCAGCAAAATAATAGACATGCCCCTTTGTCTTGCACATGTCTGGAGCAACAAAAGAGAGGTTGGAAATCTTTTCCACCTGCCACGTCTTTCCGAAATCGGACGAATGAAACACACCATCTGCAAAGGGACCATTGCCCTTGATAGTCACTGATTTTCCCTCTTGGATTACCTCAGCTGCATCCAAAGAAAAAGGAATACACGCCTCCGAGCCGTTCAGAATACCTGGGCCAAGTCCGACGTCTGCTCGCCCTTCGCCAAAATAATTCAACTTTACATTCGGGCTGGTTTCTCCAAGCAATGTTACCTTGTCCGTGATCCACTGTTTCTCAGTAACATTTCGCAAACCCACATTTTCTGTGACCGTTCCCATAAGAATCTTCATCACGAGCTGCTCATTCGTATCTGCATAGCCTCGCGCCACCAGGATTTTCATGCTTTGCGGGTCTGCGCTCGCGTAACCCCAAATATACGGTCCCGGGTCGCCCAATGAGGGCAACTCTGACCAAGTCTTTTGGTCACGGTTTAGCAACAAAAACGCAGGGGATGACCTCGCTCCTATTATTGTGTCCTGGCACCTATGAAGACGCGCCCAACCGCTGAGACCGTCCCAACTACTGGAAACGGCGGCGGGCGGCGTCCATTTTGAGTCAAGCTGAACCGCTTGCCTGCCACAGCCAACCACGGACACAACAATGCCCACAGGGACGACCAGTAAAAGCATCGTTTTAATTACGTGTTTCATCAGCATTGCACACATGTCATAGCAGATTTGCGAAGCACAATGCCAATTGAAAAAATGGGCGCGGGCATCGGTTCAATCAATGTCATTTACGATTTGCGGTGCCGAAAAAACTCGCGGACAAGCCGTCCGCGCTCCTATTTTCTCGGGGTGCATCTGGCTCATTTGCGGCTGCGGGATTTTCGCAATTACGCCCGGCTGGACGCGGATTTCGCGACCGGCTTCCACCTGCTTTTGGGCGACAACGCGCAGGGCAAGACGAACATCCTCGAAGCCGTTTATCTCATGGCCACGCTGCGGTCGTTCCGCGGCGTCGGCGGCGCGCAAATGATCCGGCACGGGGCGAAGGGTTATTTCGCCGGCGGCAACGTGGTGGGGCAGGGCGGCCACGAAATCAAAATCTACTGGTCGGCGCGCGAACGCAAACTGGCGCTGGACGGCCAGCCGGTGAAAAAACTGACCGATTACCTCGGCGTGTTGCGCACGGTGGTCTTTTGCACGGAGGATTTGCAACTGGTCAAGGGCGCGGCGCGTGCGCGCCGGCGGTTTCTGGATTTGCTGCTCGCGCAGACGCGGCCCGATTATCTGCCGCTGCTCCAGCGTTACATGCACACTGTCCGCGCCCGCAGCGCATTGCTCAAACAACGCGCGGTTGACGAGGCCGCGCTCGACAGTTTTTCGCTGGAACTCGTGAAACTTGGCGAGGAAATCATCCGCGCCCGCCGCGAACTGGCGCCGAAATTTTCACCGCTGGCGCGGCTGGCTTATCGCCGCATCTCCAACGACGCGGAGGAATTGCGCATCGAATATCTGCCAAGCGTGAAAAAGGATTTCGCCGTTGAACTGGCGCAATCGCGGGTGCGCGAGCGGAGCTACCGTTCCACGCTGGTCGGGCCACACCGTGACGATTTGCAATTCCTGCTCAACGGGAAATCCGCCGCGCAATTCGGCAGCGAAGGCCAGAAACGCACGCTGGCCATCGCATTGAAGATGACGCAGGCGGAATTTCTCGCCGGCATCCACGGTTCGCCGCCGATTCTGCTGATTGACGACGTGATGGGCGAACTGGACGTGAAACGCCGCAGCGGTTTTCTGCCGTTGCTGGAGCACGCGCGCAAGTCAAGCGGCCAGGTCTTCATGACCGCCACCGAGGAAAACTGGCCAAGCGAACTGGGGAAGGATTTGCAGCGGTGGGCAGTGGTGAATGGAACGTTGAAGCGAGGATAGAGGATGGAGGGCGGCCGGGCTTGCCGTTTGGCCGACATGATTGGAACAAGACAGAAATTATCTTGAAACAAACCGCCAACGGCGGTGTCTTATCAGGTATGAACTCACGGAGGGCGTTCACATTGATCGAATTATTGGTCGTCATTGCCATTATTGGGATTCTGGCGGCCCTGCTTTTGCCGGTGTTATCGCAGGTGAAGGACAAAGCCAAGCGAACCGAATGCTTGAACAACCTTCGCCAGATAGTCCTCGGCATCAATGTCTATGCCAGCAGCGGAAGCAAATTGCCGGTGATAGAAGATGGACCGGCATGGGCATGGGATTTGCCAGATTCCGCGGTGCAGGTCATGTTGGGCAGTGGGGCCTCCAAGAAATCGTTCTATTGCCCTGGAACGGCATGGAAAGGATTCGACGACGACAAAAATTTCCTGGCTCCCGGCAATGCCGACAACGACGCGCCTGCCTGTCTGTGGAATTTTGGATTCCTCAACCCTCCTCCTGAACCCGGGAAACCTTTCCACGTCGTCGGCTATGTATTTGCATTTGCCGGCAGCGGGTCGGTTTTGGCCCAGGCAAATCAGAACACGAGGCTTGAGAGTGAAACCATTTTAGGCACCAACTCACCGGTTTCGAGCCGGGTTTTGATGGCGGATGCCACGCTGGATGATTCGCTGGAATATGACAGCGAAAACAAATATGATTCGGAAGCGCGTGGTTACACCGATGTTGTCGGCGGCTTTTACATGCACCACACCAGCGCACATCTGAACGGGGTTATTCCCCGCGGAGGCAATGTCGGATTCAAGGACGGTCATGTTGAGTGGCGCGACTTCGCCGACATGCAGGAAGTCACTGTCGCCGGCCCGCCGTTCTGGTGGTAATTTTCTTTCGCGATTAATTTTCTCCCCAGTATCCCGGATCATTGTTAAATTTCTGCAATGCGAATTTTGTCAGGCATCCAGCCTTCGGGCGCGCTGCACCTCGGAAATTATTTCGGGATGATGCGGCCCGCCATCGAACTTCAGGAAAAGGGCGAGGCGTTCTATTTCATCGCGGATTATCATTCGATGACGTCGCTGACCGACGCCGCGCAACGCCGCAAGAACACGCAGGACGTGGCGTTGGATTTTCTCGCCTGCGGCCTCGACCCGAAACGGACCGTTTTCTTCCGTCAATCCGACGTGCCGGAAGTGACCGAACTGACGTGGCTGCTTTCCACGGTGACGCCGATGGGATTGCTCGAACGCGCGCACAGCTACAAGGACAAAGTCGCCAAAGGCATCGCGCCCATGCACGGGCTGTTTGCCTATCCGGTGTTGATGGCGGCGGACATTTTGATTTACGACTCGAATGTTGTTCCCGTCGGGCGCGACCAGAAACAGCACGTTGAGATGACGCGCGACATCGCCATCAAGTTCAACGAGCAATACGGCCAGACGTTCGTGATTCCCGAACCGCAAATCCGCGACGAGGTCGCCGTGGTGCCNNAAAAAAATCATGGGCATCGTCATGGACAGCCGCACGCCGGCGGAGCCTAAACCGGACGCGGATAAAAATCTTGCAGTTCAACTTTTGAACTTGGTCGCGCCGCCTAATGTCGGAAAGGATTTTGAAAACCGCCTGCGCGCCGGCGGGCTTGGCTACGGTGATTTGAAGAAGGCGTTGTTCGAAAATTATTGGAATTATTTTGCCGAAGCGCGGAAGAAACGCTCGGAGTTGGCCGCGAATCTGGATCACGTGAACAAAGTCCTGGCCGAAGGGGCAACAAAAGCCAAGACGCTGGCGCAGAAAGTTTTGAAGCGCGCTCGAAAGAATTGCGGGCTGGAGTAGGACAGGCTTCCAGCCTGTCTCCATTTTCCGAAGTGAGAGTCAGGCATGATGCCTGACCTGCGTTATTTTCAATTTCGGCAAATCCTGCGAGTCCACCAAACCAACCGGTTTGCGCTTTGCGTTCACGACAATAAAATCGTCAATGTTTTCCTGTTGATTGTTTGGTTTATGGCTTCAAGAAAATACCGGGCGGGCTTTGTTTTGACATTGCCGACGCCGAAAATTAGGATATCCAACGGGAAGATTAAGGCCTGATGAAATTAGACCAAACCAAAGCCTTCGAACCGGCATCCTCTTCAGAAACCAAAGAGACGGGATTTGCGAATCGAGTTTCGGAATGGAGCACGCAGCATCCCATTCTGGCGATTATGCTCGTTTCCTTGCTGGCGGTCGTCATCAACTGCTATCCGGTCATCTTTTGCCACAAGAGCTATGTGTCTCCCGATTGTGTGGAATGGATGGTTTATGATTGGTCGCCACCGCTTCCGGGAATGAATGCCGCAAGTTATCAATTTAAGTCGCAGCACGGAAGCGATACCGGGGCAATGATGTGGTGGGGAGTTCCGATTGGGTTCGTCGAATCTCGCAGTCTGCTGGAGCACGGGGAACTTCCGCTGTGGAACCGATACGGTCACGCAGGTGACACCCTCATCGGGCAGAATGTAACCATGCTGGGTGATCCGCTGCAATTGATTGTCATCCTTGGGCGCGGATCGGCGGGCGCTTGGGATGTCAAATTTGTGGCTGCAAAGTTCCTTTTTTGCGTCGGCTTTGGTCTGCTCATTCTGCGGCTTTTCGTGAACCGCCCGTTGTCATTGATTTACGCGGCGCTGGCTGCGTATTGCGGGGCTTTTTTTTATATCAACAATCACCCGGTCTTTTTTGTTTTTTGCTATGCCCCCTGGATTTTACTCTCTGCGCTCGCGTGGCTCGATTTGCGATCCGGGCGGAATATTTGTTGGGGAGTGGTTTGGTTGATGGTCAATTTTGCCTGTTTTAACGCGGGGCACGTCGAAGCGGCGGTGGTTTTGATTGGCGGATTGAATCTGACGGCCATGGCCTATGCGCTTGCCCGGCACCGCAAGACCGCCGACCTCGCAAAGGTGATTGGGCGCATGAGCGTTGGGACAATTCTCTTTTTGGGGCTGACGGCGCCAATGTGGATGTCATTTTTGGCCGCGCTTGACGGGGCTTACACTTTGCATTCAGAAGTCCAGGTGGTTCAACTTCCCCCCGTGACTCTGCCTGGCGTATTTGACGACCTTTTTTTCCTCCTTCCCTTGAAGAGTGATTTCTTTGCCGCTGTCGCACCAGGAACCAGCCTGTTGGTGATGGCTGGTTGCATTCTTTCTGCATTGAGATGGCGACAACTGAAGGGGGAAACTTTCTTTTGGGTGAATGGCGGTGCAATCTTGCTTTGGGGTGGCTGTGTTTTCGGATGGGTTCCGGCCACTGTTCTTGCGACAATCCCATTGTTGAACCGTGTTGGTCATGTCTACACCGACTTTTCCTATCTGTTGGTCATCCAACTTACAATCCAGAGCGCCTATGGCTTCAAGTGCCTGGCGCAGGAGAAAAATCTCCGGCGCGCGGCAATTGATTTTCTTTGGGTGGGGCTGATCTTCGGCGGAATAATTCTGGCGTATTGCTTCGGAATTTCGCACCGCCCCATTCCGTGGGGCTATTTCTCATGCGTCTTGGCGGGGGGAATTGGCGCGCCGCTGCTTTTCACATATTTGAAGAACTGCAACCGCCCGATACCCGCGATCGGGTGGGCGGGCATCATTATTTTGGGATTTATTCCCAATTTTCGTTTTGGATTTTATAGCTTTGGCAGCGACAATTTGCTGATGCTTCCAGGCCCGCGAGTAGTTTTGGATGCCCCGAGCAAGTCCATTGACAGGATCAAGGCGGATCAGTCCGGCCCGTTTCGTGTTGTCGGATTGCATTGGGCTTTCGCGGGCGATTATTCGGCGGTTTATGGCCTTGAAGACATCCGTTCGTGCGCGCCGTTGAGCAATGGCGAATTTATCAACCTTGTCCGGAAAATTCCGGGCGTGGAATTCGGCGGCGAGGAAGGTTGGGGGATCTGCATACTGAATCCGGTGGCAGCGCAGCCCCTGTTGAACCTGCTTAACGTCAAATATCTGCTGGCTCGTCCCAATCCAAAGGCCCAAGTCAGAGATGGACTTGATTTCCGCATCACCGACCGGAGCGATTTTCTGGTCCTGGAAAATTTGCAGGCATGGCCGAGGGCCTTCTTCTCGGACAAAGTTGCCCTCAATTTTTCCACCGAAGAGTTCATTCAACAACTTTTGGAAAACGGCAGACAGCCATTTATCTCCCTGTCCCAGGACGAAATAAATAAGCAGCCTGGCTTGCAGTCGTTGGAAACCACGAAGAAAGCAACCATTTTGCCGGCGACCCACTACCGGCTGTTTCCCAATTCAACGGCGTTTGACGTTCATGCTCCTTCCGCGGGCNNAAGGACAGGCAAAAGATTTTACGGTAAAGGCGAACAACGAACTCAAGGAAGTTCTGACGGTCAATCGCGCGTTCAAAGGTGTGTATCTCGACAGGCCGGGTGACTATCACATTGAGTTTATCTACCGCCCTCGTTACTGGTTGCTGTCTTGCGCCTGGTTTTGGATTTCAGCGGGCAGTGTCATCGCGCTCGCCACAATGAGAGCCTTTCGCACCAGGTTTGAACGCAAAAAGTGCAAGACTTAATGGAATCAAATTATATGAGCTGTCAATCGAAGGAAGGGCGTCTGGTCAAAACATGCCATGTCTGCAAAGGCGTGAGGGTCTACTATCTTTTTTCAGCCTGCGGCCACCGGGTGGTCCGTTGCGACGATTGCGGAGATTGATGTGTTGATTCAAGATGCCGACCTTGAATGCGACCTCGAAGATTACGACGCATTGATGGAGCATCTGGTTGCCGGACGCAGTGCATTCGTTCTCGGTGCCCGGCATGGGGGCGCTATGTCTGGAAAGTGCGACAATTCACCACCCAGCATGGTTTGAGCTTGTTGTTTAATCTCGGTCACTGGTTCTTTTCAATCCTCATCAACGTGCTGTTATTGCAGCGACTTCGCAATCCGGTTATGGCTTCAAAGAAACACCGGGCAGGCTTTGTTTTGACATTGTTGCAGCAGAAAATTAAGATTTCCAACGGGACGATTAAGGCCTGATGAAATTAGACCAAACCAAAGCCTTCAAACCGGCATCCTCTTCAGAACCCAAAGGGATGAGATTTGTGAATCGAGTTTCAGAATGGGGCACGCAGAATCCCATTCTGGCAATTGTGCTTGTTTCCTTGTTGGCGGTCGTCATCAACTGCTATCCGGTCATCTTTTGCGGCAAAAGCTTCGCTTCCCCCACCTGTGTGCGAACGCTGGCTTATGATTGGAGTCCGCTGCTTCCGGGAGTGGATCCCGTCGGATATCAATATCGGTGGCAGCATGGAAGCGATACGGGGGCTATGATGTCATGGGAAATTCCAGTCGGATTTGTCGCGTCTCGCAGCCTGCTGGAGCATGGGGAACTTCCGTTGTGGAACCGATACGGTCATGCGGGAGACACGCTTATTGGGCAGAACGAGACCATGTTGGGGGATCCGCTCCAACTGATAGTCATCCTTGGAGGAGGATCAGCGGGAACCTGGGATGTCAAATTTGTGGTTGCCAAATTCATGTTTTGCGTCGGGTTTGGCCTGCTGATCCTGCGGTTGTTGGGAAGCCATCCGATATCCTTGATTTACGCCGGGCTGGCTGCGTATTGCGGTGCTTTTTTCTTCATCGATAATCACCCGGTCTTTTTTGTATTTTGCTATGCTCCTTGGATTTTGCTATCCGGAATTGGGTGGCTCGACTTGCGAACGGGACGGAATGTTTGTTGGGGTTTGGTCTGGTTGATGGTCAATTTTGCCTGTTTCAATGCGGGGCATGTTGAAGTGGCGGTGGTATTGATCGGTGGATTGAATCTGGCTGCGATTACCCATTCGTTGGTCCTGTATAGTAAGGTTGCCAACATGGCGAAGGTAATCGGGCGCATGAGCATCGGGACGATGCTATTTTTGGGGCTGACAGCGCCGATGTGGCTGTCGTTTTTCGCGGCATTGGGTGGGGCTTATTCCGTGCATTCAGAAATCCGTGTCACTCAACTTCCATTCGCGACAATGTTTGGTGTGTTTGATGACGTGTTTTATTCGCTCCTTCGGATGAATGCTTCCTCGGACGCAATCGCGCCGGGGAGCAGTTTTTTGGTGCTGGCGGGATGCAGTCTTACTTTGTTGAAATGGCGGCAATTGAAGGGGGAACCGTTTTTTTTGGTAAACAGCGGGGCGATTATGTTATGGGGGGGATGTGTTTTTGGATGGGTTCCGGCTGCGGTTCTGGCGGTAGTTCCGCTTTTAAATCGTGTTGGGCATACGGACACGGATTTTTCCTTTCTTCTGATCATCCACCTTATGATTCAAAGCGCCTATGGCTTCAAATATCTGGCACGTGAGAATGATTTCCGGCGCGCGGTGGTTGATTTTCTTTGGTTGGCGTTGATTTTTATAGGGGTCATTCTGGTGTTTCGCTTCGAAATTGCACCTCAACCTATTCCGTGGAACTATTTTCTATGTGTTGGGGCGGGAGGAATTGGTGCGCCGTTGCTTTTCACATATCTATGGACCCGGAATCGCCCGATACCGGCGATTGGGTGGGCGGGCATTATTATTTTGGGATTCATTCCCCACTTTCGGTTTGGGCTTTATAACGCTGGTAATGAGAATTTGCTGATGCTGCCGGGTCCGCGTGCCGTCTTGAATGCCCCGAGCCGGGCCATTGACAAGATACAGACTGATCAGTCCGGTCCGTTTCGTGTCGTTGGGTTGCGATGGATATTCGTTGGCGATTATTCGGCAGTATATGGCATAGAAGATATCCGCTCGTGCGCGCCGTTGAGCAACGGCGAATATATTGACCTGGTCCGAAATTTTCCCGGTGTGGAATTCGGCGGAGCGGGAGGTTGGGCGATCTGCATTGTGAATCCAGTGGCCGCGCAGCCCCTATTGAACTTGCTTAATGTCAAATATCTGCTGGCTTATCCCAACTCCAAAATCAAAGGTGGGCCCGGTTTCCGTATCACCGATCGGAGCGATTTTCTGGTCTTGGAAAACTTGCAGTCGTGGCCGAGGGCGTTTTTCTCGGACAAAGTGGCCACCAATTCCTCCACTGAAGAGTTCGCGCAACAACTGTTGGGAAGCGGCAAACAGCCATTTATCTCCCTGTCCCATGACGAAATAATAAAACAGCCCGGCTTGCAGGCGTTGAAAGACACGAAGAAGGCAAACACGGTGTCGGCGACCCACTACCGGCTGCTTCCCAATTCAACGGAGTTTGATGTTCGCGCGCCCACTCCGGGCGTGGTTTGTCTCACCGAGGGACAGGCGAGGGATTTTACGGTAACGGCAAACAACGAACGCAAGGATGTTCTGACGGTCAACCGCGCATTCAAAGGCGTGTATCTCGACAAGTCGGGCGACTATCACATCAAGTTTGTCTTCCGGCCCCGTCACTGGCGGCTGGCCTGTTCCATGTTTTGGATTTCAGTGGGTGGCGTCATTGCGCTCGCAATGATCGGCGCCTGGCGGCCAGGTTTGAACGCGAAAAAAGAAAAAGTTAATCAAAAAGCCGTATGAGCTGTGAATCACAAGAAGGGCAATTGGTCAAAACCTGCCATGTCTGCAACGGCATGAGGGTTTACTATCTTTTTTCAAATTACGGTCACCGGGTGGTTCGTTGCGACGATTGCGGGCTGGTATTTCTGAATCCACAGCCGGGCGACGATGAATTGGCCCGGATTCACGGCACGAATAATTTTCCGGGCGGCGACAACGAAGCCGGACGCATTGTCGTCAGCAAAGCCAAACAGGCTGCGGCCAGATTATTCCTTTCGGAGATCCGGCGCTACCATGGTTTTGAAACCGGACGGCTGCTTGAAGTCGGGTGTGGCGACGGTGATTTTCTGGTTCTGGCGGAAGCCGCTGGCTGGCAGGTCACTGGCATCGAATATTCGCCTGACGCCTGTAAAATAGCGCAGCAACGCCTGAAAAATGGCAAAGTGTCGTGCGGGGAATTGCAACAGGCAGGTCTGGCGTCGGAGCAGTTTGACCTCTGTGTCGTTTCCGATGTGATTGAGCATGACAAATCACCCCTCGAATTTCTGCGGGAAATCCATCGCTTGCTCAAACCCGGCGGCACGCTGATGATTGCCACGCCTTCGATTGACTCATGGTCCGTCCGTTTCATGCGGCAAAACGCGAACGAATTCAAAGCCGGGCGTCTGACTTATTTCGACCGTCAAACCATCCAAACAGCGCTCTTCAAATCAGGATTCCGCGAGATAATTATCCAAGCTGGCCAAAAAGACATCAATGCTGCCAGCGGAACAATGATTTTTTCCCGAAAAACAGAATTGCGGCCACAACCAGTGCTTTCGGTAGTCATTCCGGCGTTCAACGAGGCGAAGACATTCGGCACCTTAATGGAATCCCTTCTTCGCAAGGACATGGCCGGCCTCCAGATGGAAATCGTCGTGGTGGAGAGCAACTCCACCGATGGCACCCGCGAAGTTGCTCTCAAATTCCAGGACCATCCGAAAGTGAAGCTGATTTTGGAAGATCAACCGCACGGCAAGGGCCATGCCGTGCGAGCAGGTTTCAAGGCGGCTTCCGGAGATTATGTGTTGATCCAGGACGCCGACCTGGAATACGACCTGGAAGATTACGATGCATTGCTGGAACACCTGGTTGCTGGACGCAGCGCATTTGTTCTCGGTTCCAGGCATGGCGGGCGCAACGTTTTGAAGATGCGCCAATTCACCGGACAACTGGGCTTGAGTTTGTTCCTGAATCTTGGGCACTGGTTTTTTGCGACACTGATCAATGTGCTGTTCCGGCAACGACTGCGCGATCCTTTTACCATGTTCAAGGTTTTCCGCCGGGATTGTCTTTCCGGGCTGGAATTTGAGTGCAATCGTTTTGACTTCGATTTCGAACTACTCATTAAACTCATCCGCAAGGGTTATTGTCCAGTCGAATTGCCGGTAAATTACCGTTCGCGCTCCTTCAAGGAAGGGAAAAAGGTGCGAATGTGGCGTGATCCGTTGACCTGGTTGGTTGCCCTTACGAGGTTGCGATTTTCAAAAATTGATCCCATGAAAGTTGTCGGGCAGAGGCAGGAGACCGAACCAGCCGCAAATCATAAGCCATGAGCGATCCTTCCAACCATCGGGGGACAGTGGATGAGAGCTATTACCAGCACACCGGGAAAATGGGTTTTGCCCGACGCATTTCAACCGTCGCCCGGCGGCGGGTGCATGAAATCTTCCTGCAAACAATGCAGCCCAGACCACAAGATCGCGTTCTGGACGTTGGCACCAGTGATGACACCGGCATCGAGGCAAATATGATTGAGCAGCTCTACCCCTATCGGGAAAACCTGACTTGCGCCAGCCTGACCGATGGCAAGGCGATTCTGGCCGCCTATCCCGGGGTGCGCCATGTCCGGGTTCTGGCCGGCGATCCGCTCCCTTTTGATGACAATGCCTTCGACATTGTTTATAGCAATGCGGTGCTTGAGCATGTTGGTTCGCGGTTGTGCCAGGGAAGGTTCATTGCCGAGATGTGCCGGGTCGCTCCGCGCCGTTTTTTGGCGGTGCCCAACCGGGGCTTCCCCGTTGAATCACACACTTGCCTGCCCATGATCCACTATCTGCCAAAACCATGGTTTCGCCGGCTGCTTCGCAACACCCGCTACGATTACTGGTCGCATGAAGAAAATTTGAATTACATTTCTGCCGCGGATATCCGGACAATGTGGCCCGGAACCCGCCAACCGGCGGTTGTTTATTCGGGAATCGGAGTCGGGCCTTGGAAATCGAACCTTGTAATCTATCAGGCTTGAATCAGGCGCAAACAGCGCGCCTTGGCGTCCCCAGGATGAGGTTCCTAGACGATTTTCAACTTCGGCAAATCCTGCGAATCCACCAGGCCCACCGGCTCGCGTTTGGCATTCACGACGACCAAATCGTCAATGTTCCGCTCGTTGAAAACTTTCAGCGCTTCGGTGGCCAGCGCATCGTCGCGGATGCAGATGGGATTTCGCGTCATCACTTTTTTCAGCGCCCGTGAAAGCAGACTTTCATCACCCGCCATATGACGGCGGAAATCGCCGTCGGTAAAGATACCTGCGAGTTTGCCGCGCGCGTTGACCACGCTCAAACTGCCAGACTTGGCGCGTGTCATCACGAACAGCGCCTCCTTGACCGTCAAATTTTCATCCGCGGTGGCGTTTCGATTGCCCGTGCGCATGATGTCGCCAACCTTGAGCAGCATCGCGCGGCCAATCGCGCCGCTCGGATGATATTTCGCGTAGTCTTTCTGCTTGAAGCCGCGCGCCTGCANNTCGCCCATGACGAGCATCGCCGTCGTGCTGCTCGTCGGCGCGAGATTGAACGGACAAGCTTCTTTCGGAACTTTTACATTCAGCGAAACGTCGCTGTGTTTAGCCAGCGACGATTTCGAGTTCCCCGTGATCGAAATGATTCTGACGGAAAATCGTTTTAGCGCCGGCAGCAAATTCAGCAATTCCTCCGACTCGCCGGAGTAGCTCAAGGCGAGAACCACATCGCCGTCATTGACGATGCCGACGTCGCCGTGGAGCGCGTCCACGCTGTTGAGCACGACGCTGGTGGAGCCGGTGCTGGTGAGCGTGGCAGCAATTTTTTGGCCGACGTTGCCGGATTTGCCGATGCCGACGACCACGATTTTGCCGCGTTGCGCCAGCGCGTCCGCAATCGTTTCCACCGCGTCATTAAACGACACATCAAGCTGGCGGCGCACGGCCTTGAGCGCGGCGAGTTCAATGTCAAAAACTTTCCGGGCTTGGACAAGATGCTTCATCGCGGCGAGGATGCAGGTAAGACGCGCCCATTTCAATCCCGAATGGCAGCCCGCCTGCGGACGGTTCACTTCGTCTGCGAGAAGAGCATGAAGACGCGCGGGCCACGGGCGGTCGCAATGGCGAACTGCTGTTCTTGCGCGCCGGTCGGAATGGCCGTGCCATCACAATGCTTGTCCTGGACCGGCTTGCCATCCGCGAGCAGCATGTAGTGATGTGTGCGGTTGCCCTGAATGTGATGGAACATCGCGTGCCAGCCGCCCCGCACCTTGTCGTGCATCAACGGCATCTTTTGCCAGTTCGTGAACGTGCCGACGACTTCGACCGTGGCCGGTTCCTGCGTCTGGCCGTCCGGCAATCGCCAGCGGACGATTTTCGTGAAAGTCAGTTTGCGTTCCGCCGGGTGTTGCCCCGGACCCTTTGCGCCAGTTGGAATTCTTGAAATGCCCGCCCCGCCTTTGTGCGGCGGCTTGTGCAGGAAAGCGTTGCCAAAATTTTGAACCATATGCGTCTCTGTCAGCTTGGAAGATAAACGAACATCACTCGCAACTCAAGTTGCAGTTGCGGTTTTCGACCGATTTATTCCGTGTTGGGATACGAGCCAAGCACCTTGACGTAGCTGCTCTCGCGTTCAAGCAACGCGACGGCCTTCGAGACCTTGCGGTCCTGAACGTGGCCGTCGCAATCAATGAAAAAGAAATATTCCCACGCCTTGCGCTTGCTCGGGCGCGACTCGATCTTCGTCATGTTGATTTTGTAGCGCCGGAACGCCGCAATTGCATGATGCAGCGCGCCGACCTTGTCCGCGACGCTCACCATCAAACTCGTCCGGTCGTCGCCCGTGGGCGGACTGCATTGACGGCCCAGGACCAGGAAGCGCGTCGCGTTCGCCGCGTTGTCCTGGATGTCCTGTTCCAGCACGTCCAAACCGTATTTCTCGGCGGCGATGATGCCCGCGATGGCCGCGGAGTTCTTTTCCTTCCCGGCCAGTTCCGCCGAACGGGCATTCGACGACGTCTCGATGATTTCCACGCGCGGCAGATGATTTTGAATCCAGATGCGGCACTGCGCCAGCGACTGCGGATGGACGTATAGTTTCCGGATCTTCGCGCGCGTCCCGCCTTGTGGAATCATCAGACACTGTTGCACGGGCAAAATGATTTGCGAAACGATTTTCAATTCGCTGTCCACGAACATGTCGAGCGTTTGCGTGACCATGCCGCCTGTGGAATTTTCAACCGGCACCACGCCATAATCCGCGCGGCCTTTGCTAACGACGATGAACACGTCCGCAATGGTTTTTTGCGGCGAGTAATTCAGGCTCGCGCCAAATTTATGGACGGCCGCCTGATGCGCAAACGCCGCCTCCGGCCCCGGATAGGCGATGGTCATGTTCTTTTCCAGCGCGAGTGCGCTGGACATGATTTCGCGGTAAATTGCGCGAAGCTGGCCGCTGGTGACCGGCCCGGCGTTGAGCTTGCGGACGCGCTCGAACACGGCGTGTTCACGGTGCGGCGCATAGATCTCCTCGCCGGCCGCGAGCTTGATTTTGCCGATGGCCAGCACATGGCGGGTGCGCTCATTGAGCAGCCGGACAAGCTGCGCGTCCAGCTTGTCAATGGCCTTGCGATG
>PLZL01000166.1 GCA_003152145.1 Limisphaerales bacterium | reverse complement strand
TGATGCTGGCGCTCAAAACCGTGCTGGCCGCCGAGGACGAAATTCCCGTGCTCATCTTCGACGAGGTGGACGCAAACATAGGCGGCGAGACAGCCAACGCGGTCGGCGAAAAGATGAAGCAAATTGCGGCCAAACGGCAGGTGCTCTGCATCACGCATCTGCCACAGGTCGCCGCACCGGCGGACGCGCATTACGTCGTCACCAAGCAGGTGAAGAACGGACGGACGATTTCGGAGATTGAGTTGCTCGGCAAAAATGAGCGTGTGACCGAACTGGCGCGGATGCTCGGCGGCCAGAGCGACGCGGCGAGGAAACATGCCGAAGCGTTGCTGAAATAGCGTGCCGTTCCCGCGCTACACGGCCTTGGCGGCGTTGCAGCCTATCCTCATATTAAGCATACCCTTTACAGAACTTCCATATCAACCAACTGCTAATAACTATCACAAGAAGCATGACAACTTGGGCGGCGCAGGAAGTCCACTTCGGACGGTCCGGTGCCTTGTCGGCGAGATGAGAGATGGGCTTACGGTGAACCCACCATGCCGCGAAGTTTATTACGATAAGAAGTGCCGTGCTCACTCCCACAAGCCCGAACACCCACGGAACAACCTGAATAAGATCGCGCCGGGTCGCGTCATCAATTTTCTGCGTAATCATCCAAACCAGCCCGGCAACTATGCCAGACGCAAGTTTTATGAACAGACTAAATGCCTCGATAAACTTTTCATTGTGGTAGCGCGTCTGTGCGGCCAGCCAATCAAACTGTTTGTTATCGTCTATCATTATCATAATGGCGGGTGATGAGTATGCCTCTTAACAGGTAATGGGCCGTGGTGCGTGTGCAACGGTATGCGCAGTTGTTTCCACTTTAGCCTTTGTCAGCATGGATTTATGAAAGCGGAATTGCGAATTTCCATCAAGGATTATCGCCGCAGCTTTTTCAGGGCCAGCGCAATCGCGGCAAAGCCGACGCAACCCCACCCGAACCAGTCGCCGTGGCGGTTGTAAAAGGTCGGCGAATGTTTTTGCAGCGGCAGGTCAATCGTCAGCGCGCCCGCGCCATAAACGCTCCCGGTTTTGTCCCGGAAGATTTCGCGCACTCGGCCATGGGCGTCAATCCAGCACGTCACGCCGTTATTGCAGCAGCGGACGAGCGGCACGCCGTTCTCCACCGCGCGAAAGACGGCGCCGGCCATGTGCTGCCATTGCTCGGCGCTGTTGCCGAACCAGCCGTCGTTGGTCAGGTTCACCAGAAAGCCGGTATCGTCCCGGACGGCCTTGCGGGCAAGTTGCGGGAACATGTCCTCGTAACAAATCAGCGGGGAGGCTATTACACGGTCTGGAGCGCCGAGCACCGCCTCGGCGCGATTTGTGTTGAGCTGGACTTCGAGCCGAGACGGTGCTCGGCGTTCCAACTCAAACTGCGCCGGTTCATTACCCGCCGCGAAGCTGCCGGTGATGGGTGTGAACCATTTCACGAACGGCAGCCAGCGAGCGAGCGGGATGTATTCGCCGAAGATGACGAGTTTCTGCTTGTGATAAATGCCAGCGAACAGCCCGCCGGGGTCGAGCATGAACGCGGCGTTGAAAATGTCGTTGTCGTATTCGTTTGTGGCGTTCGGGCGCGGCACGGCGTCGTCGGCGTTGAGAATCAACCAGACACGATGGGCGCGGATGAGATTCGTAATGGCGATGTAGCTGGCGTCATCAAATTCCGGCACGGCGGATTCGGGCCAGATGAGGAGGTCGGTTTGATGGGCGAGCGCGGTTTCGGAAAGCTGAAGCAGTTGCTGGAAGCGGTTGGTGTTTTCGCTTTCAGCCCAAATCAAGGTTTGCGGGACGCTGGGCTGAATCAAAGTGACGCGCAGAGTTGAAGACGGCGGATTTTCCCCGCCCATTTGCGCAAAATTGAAAATGAACAGGATGATGACGATGGTCAACGGCAGGAAAATTTCCGCCTGCCAGACGAGGCGCGTCGCGGGCCGTTGGAAAATCATCCGCATGGCGGAATAGAGCGAGAGCGAAACCCACACGACAAGAAAAGAAACGCCATAGATGCCCGTGACTGAGGCAATCTGGATGAGCGGAATCATTTGGTATTGGGACGCGCCGAGGAAGTTCCACGGAAAGCGGCCGAACAGCCGCGCGCGAATCATTTCCAGCGCGACCCATGCTGCCGCACCGCCCAACGACCAAATCGTGCGCTGTATCCATGTCTGGTGGGGCGAGACTCCCGGCGAGCCGATCTCCTCCTGCGTTCGCGGTCCGCGAGCTCTTGGCAGACGGCCACCGTCCTCGCTCCAACTATTGACAATCCAAAGCCAGGTGGCGGGATAGAGCGCGAGGTAGGCGGACAACGCGACCCAGCCGAGAATCGGGAAACCTGCCACGGGCATCAACAGCAGCCAGTAAAGCGACGCGAGCCAGAAGGAAAGTCCGGCGATGTAGCCGATACGGAAATTCTCGTCACCGGTTTTTCCGCGCCCGCAGGCGAGCATGAGCGCAGGCGCAATCCATGCGCATCCGGCGATGCCGGGATTCGGAAACGCCGCGGCGAGCAAAAGTCCGGTGGCAATGGCGGCAAGGTAGCCGCTGCGGATGAAGAGTTCTTTGAGAAACCTTTTTGCCGCGAAAAGCGGTGAATAATTTTCGATGAAAGTCGGGCCGAGTTTTGTGCATTTCGTAGCCTGCTCCACCAACGTGCGGCTGGCGTTGACGACGATGGCTTCGCGCGCGCCGCGCCAGACAGCGAGGTCGGCGGTTGAATTGCCTGCGTAATCAAAACCGCGCGCGCCGAATTTTTCCGTTAGCGCCTTGAGTTTGTTTCCGCTGCGCAAATTGGTTTTGCCGTCGCTGCCGAGAACCTCATCGAAGAGGCCGGTGTAATCGGCAACGGGCTTTGCCATCTGCAAATCGGACGCCGTCGCCAGGATAATTTTTCGTCCGGCGTTTTTTTGTTCGCGGAGAAATTTCAGGAACGATTCGTTGTAGGGCAGGGGAGCGGGGTCAATCGTGACGCGCGCGGCCAGTTGTTTTTTTAGGAACGCGCGCCCGCGCGTCCACCAGAACAGGATTTGAAAAAGCCGGAGCGGATTTTGCCGGAGCAGCCGCGCGAGCGATTCCCAGAGCAGGTCGGTCTTGATGAGCGTGCCGTCCAAATCCACGACGAGCGGGATTTGCTTGTTCGGCGGCGCGGCGGACGATTGCGGCATGAGTCTGATTAACCGTTGAGCGCGCGGTGG
Source organism: Limisphaerales bacterium (assembly GCA_003152145.1). The sequence continues at coordinate 3,923 of PLZL01000166.1, read as the reverse complement.
AGCAAGGCTTTTTCGCCAACAAACAGGCGGAACGGTTTCTCATTGCCGTAGAACCGGCGCGGCGACAAACAAATTCTCAATGGAATGTCACCTTTGAGAATGTCGCATCGCAGGGATAGTCTGAGGCGCCAAAGATTCGCAAGCCGATATGGCCGGTGGCAAAAGTTGAATCGCTGGCGTGCAAGATTTTCCTCCCGTTGAGCTGGACTTCCATTGAAGGACCGCGCGCGATGACCTTGATTTTTGCGGATTGTCCGATGGAAGATAAATTTCTCTTGTTGTAAGTGACTAGAGTTGTCTCGCTTCCAGATGTCTTCTTCACCACCGCAATGAAACCTGCTTTATTCCACGGAACAGGCGTGCCGGCGGGAGCAAAGAGAATGAGGTAGCCGTTGCCCGCATCTTGCATGCGAATCGCCAGACTTGCTTCGCGGTTGGTGGTGTTGACTGTGGCTGAAAACGTCACATCACCGTATTCCTTTTCCGACGCCAAAATACCCTCTCCGTCCACACTATGCGCGTGGATTTTGCTGTTTACGAAACTCCAGTTGTCTTCGTTGCCCTCCAAAACGGACCATTCGGTCCAAATGGTTCGCGTGGAATTCCCCATGCTGTAAATGATAATGGTGATAATTCCCATCGCCAGCAATACGCCCAGACCGATGAGCGCCGCCTTTCGCAACGTGGAGACTTTGATCTGAATTGTTCGTTCGTCAGGCGCGGCAACCATTGGCGGCAGGAGTGGAACGATGATGGTCTGCCGGCATGCCGGGCAATTGATTTGTGAGCCGACATAGCTGCTGTCGCACTGAATGTGCTGTTTGCACTGCGGACAAGTGAACTTGAATTCACTCATAAAATTCCGGCGGCAATCTGATTAAGCCATCTTGCTCTGGAGCGCGCGTTGGAGCAAGATTTTTTCGCGCGGACCGTAATCGAGCTTCAGCGCCTCGGCGCGCGCGGCCTCGGTCATTTTCTGCCAGGACTTTTGCAGCGCGTTGATGGTTTTGGCTTCGGCGGTCCTGGCGGCGAGGCCGGCGAATTGAAATTGCAGGAACACGAGACACAACGCGTCTTCGAGCACGCGGCCTTCGGGGTCGTTGGGGAAATTACTCTTGAGGTTCAAATCCTGCACGCGGCGGATGACTTCTTCGTCGTAGCCAGCTTCACGGAGAATTTCGCCGGCCTTTTGTGCGTGGAATTTTTTGAGGTCCGCGCGCCATTTCAAATAGCCGGCGCGGGTCATCGGATATGAGCCGCGCGGAATCTCCCAGCGGCAGATATGCTGGCAGCGCGCGGCAAGCCGCAATACCTCGGACGCGTCCGGACAAAGCCGCAGAACCCAGCCGGTGAGGCGTTGCGCGTAGAGCAGTTCGCGCGGCTGTGGTGTGCCGCCGGCAATTTCCAGGTTCGGGTCGCGGGAATTTTCCTCGTCGAAGCAATATAGCGCGGCTTCAAATTGTTTTGTGTCGCGCGGTTGAAGATTTTCAGGCACACGGGAAGTTTTGCCGAAGTGCGCCGGAGCGCAAGGCGGATTCGCTGTTATTGACAAACGGCGCGGATGTGGGAATCTGCTTCTTCTCTGTTGTTGCCTCGGTAGCTCAGTTGGTAGAGCAGTTGACTCTTAATTTTGCTCAATGTTTACAAGGGTTTTATCACTGTTTGCTCTTTCGTGATTTCTCGTTATTTCATCGCACAAACGCCGCTGGCTAGTCCGCGCTCCGTGTTGTGTCGTGACACCATTTAACACCCAAAAATGACTCGCGGTATCAAATCCGGTATCAAATGGACGGTCAAAAAATAAGCAGGCGGCGGCACGGTCGAAAACGACATCCCATGTCCCCCATTTTTGGAACGGTAAAACCCTTTTGCATTTTCACGCTCTTTGGTAACACCGTTGCGGGAATCTTCCGTAAAGGCTCTAGGACGCGCCGGAGCCATGTCCGCATCCGCCCGGCTAGTCAAAAGTGCGGCCAGCATGAAGCAGCGAATCAGGGCGGGCGTCGTGGCGAGTTGCCGGGTGAGGTTAAGGAATCCCTTTTTTCGCGGGCGGCGACCCGTCCCCCGCTCTGCCGGGGCAGGGGGGAAATCGCGTTCGCTGTCCGTTTGTGGGTGTCCCGCTTTGTTAACAGAGCGGTTTTTAGCATTTCAGAAGGTGGATTGACGCTGGCAATTTTCCGCGAGCCGTTTTCCGCGTGGCTGAAATTCTTGCCGACAAATTCACGGACGCGGTTTGCGCCGACGAGTTGTTCGCTACGGCACCTTTCGGATGCGCCAGAAATTATTTGTGGCCTTGTTGGGAATGTTGGTGAATACCAACACCCCGTCAGCGTTAGCATAATTGGTTGCCTGTGGCACCCAGTTTGCCGGTGACAGGTTTAACGTGCGGTCAAGTGCGTAATTCGTTCCGGTCAATCCCACAAAAGACAAACGCAAACTGCCGTTTGTCAAAAGCTGGCCGGTGATTTGATTATAGCCCGGCAATTCAACCGTGAGCACAGCAACTTGGCTGGTCACGCTGCCAAAATAGTTCGTCACCACCACATAATAATTTCCCGCATTGGTGTTCGCTACCGCAGCCAACGATAAAACACTGGCTGTCTGTCCCGTCAAGGCGATTGCCGTTGGCGCGGCTATCTGAATAGTTGGATGCGTCGTGTATCCCGACCCTGCATTGCTCATGTTGATGCCAGTCACCATTCGGTTGCTGATCACGGCGGTTCCGCCAGCCCCGCTCCCGCTCCCGCCAATAAACTGAACTGTTGGAATCGCCAGATAGCCCGCGCCTGCTTGGGTAATGGTGGCTCCCAGCACAAATCCGTTGGTGACGAGCGGCGTCGCCGTGGCGTTGGTTAGCTGACCTGCAACCATCCACCATTGAAGGCTAACGGGCGGTGTTCCAGTAGTTGTGACGCTAAAAATAGCACCCGACCCAGCCCCGACAAATTGACTTTGCGGCTGGGTGTTAATGCCCGGCGGGTAGGCGAGGGTCAGGGTTGCCACGCTGCTCGTAATGCTCCCGTAAAAATTGGTGATGACGACAAAATAACTTCCGAAATTATTCGTAGTGATGGCGTTCAAATTGAGGGTTGCGCTGGTTTGGCCGATTAACAATCCATTGGGCGGATCAATCAGAACTGTCGGCAGACTGGTGTAACCCGCACCGGCGTTTGTCATGGTGATGGCCGTCACTTGTCCGTTGCTGACAGTCGCCGTCCCGCTGGCTCCGCTTCCGCCGCCGCCGATAAACTGCACCTGCGGCAACGTGGTATAGCCCGAACCGCCATTGGTCACAATGCTGCCATAAACAAACCCATTCAACATCTGTGCGGTTGCCCCGGCGGTGGTTTGGAGTGCCGGGTCGCTGAAATACCATTGATAAGCCAAAGGTGACGTAGAGGAGGCGAACACGATAAAAGCGGCGTCCTCGCCCAAGATTTGCGCCTGATTTTGCGGCTGGCTGGTGATGACTGGCGAAAGTAACAAACGGAACACTATCCCAGAGCCATTGGGGTCGAAGGAACTAGTAATACCGCCTACTTCAGTCGTGCCGTAGAAATTGCCGTCAGTGCCCAGTGTCAGGCCCTTCGGCGCCGCTCCATTGGAGAAGTTGAAAGAAACCAGCGTGGTCAACGTGCCATTCGTCGTCACTTTGAACACCGTCCCATCACCGCTGCTGCCGCCTTCCCAAGTCGTGCCGTAGAAATTGCCGTCCAGCCCCAGCGTCAGCGCGGCATACGGTGACGCCCCGTTAGTGTTGTTGAAATTAACCAGCGTGGTCAACGTGCCATTCGTCGTCACTTTGAACACTGTCCCGTAATTGCTGATACCGCCTCCGTAAGTCGTGCCGTAGAAATTGCCGTCGTTGCCCAGCGTCAACCCGGCCATCGGAAACGCTCCATTGGTTCCGTTGAAAGAAACCA
>PLZL01000068.1 GCA_003152145.1 Limisphaerales bacterium | reverse complement strand
CAGGCCGGCTCGCTTTACTTCCGGATGGCCGAGCGGCTGAATTGCGTGCAGAACCAGATCACCATCAAGGACCGCGTGCTCATCAACAAGAAGGTCGTCAGTTTCATCATCACGGGTGGGCAGGACAACATCCAGGGCGTGGCCGGACAGTTGTTGAGCTTTTTTTCGGAGTTGGGTTTTTATCTACCGCAATTTCCGTTTGTCGCGCATTCGCGCGGCTGGACGGCGGAGGACATGGAGCAAAACGTCGCCGAGGTGCAGCACAGCGAGGCGTTGCGGGAAGGCACGCGGGCGCTCGTCGAACGCGCGGTGGAAACTGCCCGCACCTTGCTCAAGCAAAAGGCCGGTCCGGAAAAACTCGTGCGTGGCGGACGCAAAGCCCAGAGGCTGGATGTTGAACGCGCCGGGGATAATGCGGATTGAACTGGGCGTGGTGGATTTACGCGAAGGCGTAATTTAACTTCGCCTTTCGTCATCGGCTCGAAATCAGTTTGATTGCTATTCGCAAAAGACCTATGATTTTCATATGCCGTTGATTTCCAAAGTCACGCTTCGTAACTACAAGAGCATCGCGAGTTGTCGCGTTGACTTGCATGCGTTGACTTTTTTGGTCGGCCCAAATGGATCTGGGAAAAGCAATTTTTTGGATGGGCTGCGTTTCACTTCTGACGCCTTAAGAACTTCGCTCGACCATGCGCTTCGAGACAGGGGAACAATCAAAGAAGTTCGTCGCCGGAGTGGTGGTCATCCAAATCATTTTGCCATTCGGATTGACTTCACCCTGCCGACAGGAGGGGATGGGCATTATTCATTTCAAGTTGGAGCAAAATCATCCGGAGGTTTCGAGGTTCAAAATGAAGAGTGCAAAATTTCATCCAACCAAGGCGATCAGAAGGAAGCAAGGTATCATATCAAAGGAGGCGAAATCATCGCGTCATCTGCGGAAGTGCTGCCTCCGGCAATATCCGACAGGTTGTTTTTAGTAGCAGCCGCAGGACTGCCCGAATTTCGGCCAGTTTACGACGCGCTTTCACGGATGAGTTTTTACAATCTCAACCCGCGAGAAATTTCCGCGATGCAGAAACCCGATGCGGGAGAACTGCTCGCCAGGGAGGGCTGGAACAGTGCCAGTGTTTTTGCAAAATTGCCAGAACCGACAAAGGAGGAGATTGCAAACTATCTCGGTCGGATTGTTTCGGGAGTTTCAGGAGTGGATGCGACGGTCCTGGGGTCTCAAGAAACTTTGGAATTCCGCCAGGGCGTTAAAGGACAAAAACACCCATGGCGGTTTCTTGCTTCTAGCATGTCTGATGGAACGCTGCGGGCCTTTGGCATTCTGCTCGCTCTCTTTCAGGGGCGCGGACGGAATGGACATGCTCCGCCTCTGGTTGGTTTGGAAGAACCCGAAGCAGCCCTCCATCCTGCGGCGGCCGTCGTGCTGCTTAGTGCATTAAGAGAAGCCAGCACGATTTCACAGGTCGTTGTGACCAGTCATAGCCCAGAGTTGCTGGATGATCCAGACATCTCGGATGAATCTATCCTTGCCGTGGAAAGCAAAGACGGAGTTACTATAATCGGACCGGTTGACGAAGCGGGGCGTTCCGTGCTTCGGGACAAACTGTTCACACCTGGCGAGCTTCTCCGACAAAATCAACTGACTCCCAGCGCCGAATCCTTTGAGGAAGTTCAGGATGACCAGCAACTCAAGCTTTTTGAACTCGGGCAATGAGTAAATCTTTCTTCATCGCTCCCATCGTTGAAGGGCACGGTGAGGTGCAGGCAGTTCCAAAACTTCTCAAGCGTTTGGCCGCCGACGCAACGCCGGACGCCCAATTGCGGCTGAATCCAGCACTGCGAGTGAAGGCTGGATCATTCATTAACGACGACGATTATTTTAAGAAATATCTCGAACTGGCGGCACGAAAAGCAAAACCGTGGCCCAACTCATGTGTAATGATTCTTTTGGATTGTGAAGATGCGTGTCCGGGGGAGTTAGGACCAAAGCTTTTGGAAAAAGCAAAGGCCTGTCGTTCGGATGTCAGGATTATTGTCATTTTAGCATGTCGAGAATATGAGACTTGGTTTCTCGCGGCAGCGCGCTCACTGCAGGGAGTTTGTGGTCTTCCGGCTGATATCGAGCCTCCCGATAATTCCGAAACAATTCGCAATGCTAAAGGTTGGCTCTCAACAAAAATGAGCCTGCCATACAACGAAGCGAATCATCAGCCGAAGTTGACGGATGTCTTTGCTTTTCAAGAAGCCATGGCAGTTGCTTCATTCGCTCGCGTTGTGCGAAAATTTCACCAATTTTATAAACCTGAAGCTGCAATAACCCCGCCTAGATTATAGGCAAAAAAGCATTCACGAATCTCGATGAGCGTCGAGGCTTCAAGAGGCCGGCGAAATTTGTCCGGTGACGCGAGTGCAGGAACAGCGCGAGGGCGGCGACGACGAGGGCAGCGGGCAAGTCCACTGCCTTAAACCGCCCGTCGCGCCCAACGAAGTTTGGCAGAGCCGGAACGCGGGTTGGCATTGCGCTCCGCCGGCGACGGACGGAGCACTTCGCGGGCGATGTCGGAGAAAATTCCGCCGCGCAAACCGGCCTCAAAAGATTTCTTCACGCGGCGATCTTCCCCGGAATGGAATGTCAGAATCGCCACTCGTCCGCCGGGATTCAGGCATGCGGGCAGGTTGCGGAGAAACGTGTCGAGCGCGGAGAATTCGTCGTTCACCGCAATGCGCAATGCCTGAAAGACGCGGCGGATGGAGAGGTCGCAATCTTCCTTGTTCAGACGCGGCAGCACGGCGCGGATAGCGGTGGCGAGGGATTTGGTGGTGGCGAAAGTTTTTTCAGCGAGGGCGGGGGCGAGCGTGGCGGCGTGCGGTTCATCGGCGTATTCGACGAGCAATGTGGCGAGCACATCGGGATTGATTTTTGCCAGGAAGGCTGATGCCGGTTGGCCGCGCTGCGGGTTCATCCGCATGTCGAGCGGGCCGTCGAACTTCACGGAAAAGCCGCGCGCCGGGTCGTCAATCTGCATGGAGGAAACGCCGAGGTCGGCGAGAATGACGTCCGCACACCTCACCCCGGCCCTCTCCCCATCAGATGCGGAGAGGGAGAAGAATTCCGCGAGGACTCGTGGCAACCCGGCAAAGTTGCTGCGATGCGCGGTGAAAATCTCCGCTCCATAACCGAGCGCGCGGAGACGAGCCTCGGTTCTGGGCAGCTCAATCGGGTCGGTGTCGAGGCCAAGCAGTTTTCCGCCCGGTGCAAGTCGCGCGAGAATCTCCTGTGCATGGCCACCGTAGCCAAGGGTGCAATCCACCGCCATTTCACCGGGCTTTGGCGCGAGCAGCTCGAGAATCTCCGCGACCATGATGGGGCGGTGCGTGCCGGCGGGAGTTTTGCCGGACGCGAGAACTTTTTCCACCGTCTCCGCGTAACGTCCGGGATTGTGTTCCTTGTATTTATCCTCGAAGCGGCGCGGGTTTTTGCCACTGTAACGCGGACGGCGTTTATGCGGTGCTGGCGTGGAATTGTCGGACATGCGGGGACAAGATGCGCGAATGGCGCAAGCGCTGCGAGAAAGTTTCCGCTATGGCGTCGGCGCTTCCGGAGTTTTGGCAGGCTGAAGCTGGTGCGCGCCCTTGAGCAGGCGGCAGAAATCCTTTTTGCTGGTGACGATCTTTGTGCCTCCCTTGCCGGCGAGGCTGGTCATGGATTTGTATTCCACTTCGAGCCGTTCGATCCGCACGATGCGGATGTATTCCCCGCCCTGTTTCCAGACTTGGCCCTGACACAATTTCATGGGCGTCACGATACTAGCCGGTTGGGGGAAACGCTTGAAATTTCAGTGCTTTTTCGGGTGGCGTCCCTTCTGCTTTTTCCGATGGCGATAGGTATCAACGACCAGCAGGGCAAAAACGATCAAGCTGGCGGCAAAAAGGATGATAATGAATGGCTTATACCGCCACACATTGCTCACAAAACTGGAGAAATCGGAATCCATTTCCGGCCAATCTACACCACGCCAGGGGAAAGGTAAAATGATGGCTTAAAAAGATAGTTGCCGATTATTGTTGCCATTGCGGCGGAATCAGCGATATTAGGAGCGTCTGTTAGATAGCTTGTCTCTTTCAAGGCATGGTGAATCTTCAAGTGAAC
>PLZL01000450.1 GCA_003152145.1 Limisphaerales bacterium | reverse complement strand
ATTCCACGTTCCTTTTGTTTGGGTAAAAATGAAAACGCATTTGCCGAAAGTGAGTTTAGACGAGCGCAAGTGGCATCTGATTGATGCCGACGGTGCTGTGCTTGGCCGTCTGGCCGCGCAGGTTGCCGACATTTTGCGCGGCAAAAACAAGCCGGTTTACACGCCGCACCTTGATGCCGGCGATTTTGTCGTCGTCATCAACGCGGAAAAAGTCCGCGTCACCGGCAAGAAGGAGACCGCCAAGCAATACATGAGCTATTCCGGCTGGAAAGGCGGCGAGAAATACACGACCGTCGAGCGACTGCGCGCCAAGCGTCCGGAATACCTCATCACGCACGCCGTCAAGGGCATGATTCCCAAGAACCGCCTCGGCCGGGTGTTGCTCACCAAGTTGAAAGTATTCAAAGGCCCGAAACATCCGCATGCGGCGCAGCAACCCGAAGCGCTCAAGGCGGCGGCCTGATTTGATTTATGGCAGAAACGAAGACCATCGAATTTCTCGGCACCGGACGGCGCAAGACCGCCATCGCGCGGGTTCGCCTCGCTTCCGGCAGCGGCAAAATCACTGTCAACGGCCGCGCGTTTGACAACTATTTCGTCCTCGAAACCCAGCGGTCGCAGGCGGCCCAGCCCCTGACGGTCACCGGCACGGCGGAAAAATTCGACGCGCGCATCAACGTCAGCGGCGGCGGACCNNGAGCGCAAAAAATACGGCCAGCCGGGCGCGCGCAAACGTTTCCAATACTCGAAACGTTAATCGCACTGGAAATTTCCAAGCCCCGCTGGTTCAATCCGGCGGGGTTTTTCTATTGCCATGAAGACATACGAAATACACGAAAACGGGCTGTCGATCTCCGACAATCCGGCGCTGCTGGATCGCGCGTTCATCTGCAATTTTTTGCGCGAGCGCAGCTATTGGGCGCGGGGGGTGACGCGCGAAATCGTGGACCGCTCAGTGGAAAATTCACTCTGCTTTGGGATTTATCTGAACGGGAAGCAAATTGGCTTCGCGCGCGTCGTCACGGATTTTGCGACGTTCGCGTGGCTCGCCGACGTTTTCATCGTCGAGGAAAAACGCGGACAGGGTTTCAGCAAGAAACTCGTCGCCGCGGTGCTCGCGCATCCAAAGTTGCAGGAACTGCGGCGGTTTATGCTCGGAACGAAGGACGCGCATGGGCTTTATGACCGGTTCGGCTTCAAGCCGCTGGCGCAACCCGAACGTTTTATGGAAATCCGTTCAGAGAACAGTTACAAATGTGGTTGTCGAAACGGCCGCTGAATCTAAAATGAAAACAAAAAAAATCGCCGTCATTGGCGCATCAGGCTACTCCGGCGAAGAACTCGTCCGGTTGCTGCTCCAACATCCGCACGCGGAGCTGGTCGCCGTCACCTCGCGCCAGAATGCCGGGCAGACGCTGGCGCAGGTTTTCCCGAAATTCGCCAGCCACCCAAAATCGAAGACGCTCCGGTTCTCCGAGCCGAAGGCCGAATTGCTCGCGAAGCAGGCGGATGTTGTTTTTCTGGCGTTGCCGCACGGCGTCGCTGCCGAATACGCCGTGCCGCTGCTCAATGCCGGCTGCGTCGTCATTGATTTGAGCGCCGACTTCCGGCTCAAGAGTGCGGATATCTACAAGGATTTTTACGCGCACGACCATCCCGCGCCGGACTTGTTGAAGAAATCCGTTTACGGTCTGCCGGAAATTTATCGCGACGAAATCAGAAAATCCCTGCTCATCGCGTCGCCCGGTTGTTACCCGACGAGCATTTTGCTGCCGGTCATTCCGCTGCTCAAGGCGGGACTGGTCAAACCGACCGGCATCATCGCCGACTCGTTGAGCGGCGTCAGCGGCGCGGGCCGCAAGGCCGAGGTGGATTACCTGTTTTGCGAATGCAACGAAAGCGTCCGGCCCTACGGCCTGCCGAAGCACCGGCATTTGTCGGAAATTGAGGAACAACTTTCGCTCGCGGCAAAGACACAAGTGACAATCCAGTTCACGCCGCACTTGATTCCGGTGAACCGCGGCATTTTGACGACGCTTTATCTCACGCCGGGAAAATCCGCCGATGCCGAAAAGATTTTCGCCTGCTACAAAAAGGCTTACGGCAGCGAACCGTTCGTCCGCCTGCTCGAAGGCAAGGCATTGCCCGACACGAAAAATGTCGTCAGCACGAACGTCATCGAATTCGCATGGCGGCTCGACCCGCGCACGGGCCGGCTNNACAATCTGGTCAAGGGCGCCAGCGGCCAGGCGGTGCAAAGCATGAACATTGTGTGCGGCTGGCCGGAAACGGCAGGCTTGGTTTGAATTTGAGACCGCCAATTTCAAATTCGAAATCGCCGCGACTGCGGCTGCCGACCGCCAGATGGAATGCGGCGGATTACGCCGCGAATTCCGTCGTGCAGCAAACTTGGGCGCTCGAACTCATCGCCAGGCTCAAGCTGCGTGGCGACGAGCACATTCTCGATGTTGGCTGCGGCGACGGCAAAATCACCGCCGAAATCGCCCGCGCCGTTCCGCGTGGCTCCGCCATGGGCGTTGATGGCTCGCCGCAAATGATTGAGTTTGCGCAAAAAAAGTTTCCGCCTGCCAAAAATCCGAATCTGGAATTTCAAGTGATGGACGCGCGGAAAATAAAATTCGCGCGCCAGTTCGATTATGTTTTTTCCAACGCGGTGTTGCATTGGATGGATAATCACCGAGCGTTTTTGCGCAGGGCCGCTTCCGTTTTGCGCTCCGGTGGACGGCTGATTGTTTCCTGCGGCGGCAAGGGCAACGCGCAGGACGTTTTTGTGGCGTTGCGGCCGGAAATGCGCCTGAAACGCTGGCGCGAATTTTTCCGGAGAATGCCAAAGCCGTATTTTTTTTACGCGCCCGGCGATTACGAGAAATGGCTGCCGCGAGCCGGCTTCAAAACGTTAAACATCCAGCTCGAGCCGAAGGACGCGACTTATGACGGTCGGGACGGTTTCGCCACCTGGCTCCGGACGACGTGGCTGCCTTACACACAGCGCGTGCCGGAACATTTGTGCGGGGAATTCATCGCCGCCGTCACGGACCGTTATGTGGCGAAACATCCGCCTGATGATGCCAGACGGGTTCACGTCCGGATGATTCGCTTGGAAATTGACGCGGTTAAGATTTGAAAATCGCGCGCAGCTTCTGCAAATTCATTTTCAGCAATGAGCAAAATGAAATTCAAAGAAATCGCCGGCTCCATAGTCGCGCCACAGGGCTTTCTGGTCAGCGGCGTGTTTTGTGACATCAAACGCCTCGGCACCGGCAAAGGCTCGAACAAGGGACAAAAGCGCGACCTCGCGCTGATCGTGTCCGAAGTCCCGGCGACCGTCGCCGGCATGTTCACGACGAACCAGGTTTGCGCCGCGCCGGTGAAGGTTTGCGTCGAGCGCGTGAAAAAGGGCATTGCGCAGGCGCTGGTCATCAATTCCGGCAATGCCAATGCCTGCACCGGGAGACAAGGCTTGAAAGATGCCCGCGAAATGACCGCCTTGCTGGCAAAACATTTGCACATGCCGGCGGAACAGGTTTTGGTCGGCTCGACCGGGCGCATCGGGGTGACGATGCCGATGGCGAACGTGAAACGTGGAATTTTTGAGGCCGCACAAATTCTGGGCAACACGACCGCCCAAGGTGATGAAGCCTGCGAAGCCATCATGACCAGTGATACGCGGCCCAAGCAAATCGCGGTGGAATTCAAGCTGGGCGGCAAGACGGTTCGCATCGGCGGCATTTGCAAAGGAGCGGGCATGATTCAGCCGGGAATGTCTGCGACTGGTGCCCGACCAGCGGCGTTACCTGGTGGCCGTCCGCAAGGACTGCACGCGACAATGCTTTGCTTCATCACGACCGACGCTGCCATCGAGGCCAAAGCCTTGCAGGCTGCATTGCAGGAGGCTGTCGCCCAAAGTTTCAACCGCATCACGGTGGATGGCGACATGAGCACGAACGACACGGTGCTGGTGCTGGCGAATGGACTGGCGGGAAATAAAAACATCCAACATCCAACATCCAACATCCAACATCGAATGTTTCAAGCCGCGCTGAATCATGTCTGTCTCGAACTGGCCAAAATGATTGTGCGCGACGGCGAAGGTGTTCATCGCGTCGTGACGGTGCGCGTATATGGCGCGAAAACCGTTGCGGATGCCGACGCTGCCGCCCGCGCGGTGGCGAACAGCGCGCTCGTGAAAACAAGCTGGCACGGCGGCGACCCGAACTGGGGCCGCATCATTGACGCGCTCGGCTATTCGCTGGCCAAAATCGTCGAGGAAAAGGTGGACATCGGTTATTCCGCGCCGGGTAGCCGGAAAATTCTTTGGAGCCTTAAATGTGGTCAACCGACAAAGGCAACGTTGAAGCAACTCTGCGCTGTCGTCGCGCCGAAGGAATTTGATTTGCACATCAATCTCAACCTCAGCAAGTCGGGCGCGGTGATTTACGCCGCCGATCTGACGGAGGAATACGTGGATTTCAACAAAGGCGACGTGGGCGATCCGGGTTCGTTGGGCGGTTGAATCATTTCGGAAGGACGAATTCCGCGAGTCCCTGACTAAAAAGCCTGAGAGTTTGGGACTCGTGGAATTCGCCCCTCCGATATTGAAGTAAGAAAGCCGCCGGATTGCTCCGGCGGCTTTGAATTCATTGCGCGGATTTTAATTTGCCATGCGTCCCGAAACGCCCTTGGTGCCTTTGGCGATGACCTTGTCAGATTGCTTGGGACGCAACGCGCGCGAAGCCGCGCCGGCGCGCCACATTTCGGAGTTGTGGATTTCGCCCAGTTCCTTCGCCAGTTGCGCCTGGTAATTCGGCGCACCGCAGGCGGAGAGCACGCGAGCACATTCCTTGCCGGTCTTGACACGATTATAAAGGTCTTTGAACACCGGCAACGTGGCCTTCTTGAACTTGGGTTTCCAATCGAGCGCGCCGCGTTGCGCGGTGGCGGAGCAGTTGGAATACATCCAGTCCATGCCGTTTTCATCCACCAGCCGGATGAGGCTCTGGGTCAATTCCTCGACGGTTTCGTTGAACGCTTCGCTCGGCGTGTGGCCATGCGCGCGGAGCACTTCGTATTGCGCNNACGCCGCGTTCGCCGGTGAGGTCGCTGAACACTTCGTGCTGGAACGTAGTCGGGAACAAATAACCCGAACCGATGCCGATGCCGACGGCCATGCAACGCTCCTCGGCGCGGCCGGTGGCGTCCTGCTCGACGGCGAAACTGGAATTGATGCCCGCGCCGGTGAGAAAATTGCGGCGGACGTTCAAGCCGGAACCCTTCGGCGCGACCATGATCACGTCCACATTTTTCGGCGGGATGACGCCGGTCTGTTTTTTGTAGGCGATGGAAAAGCCGTGTGAGAAATACAACGCGGCGCCGGGCTTGAGATTCTTCTTCACCACCGGCCAGATGGTGCGCTGGGCGG